>NZ_JAENKR010000129.1:0-2344 GCF_016598965.1 Campylobacter sp. TTU-622 | reverse complement strand
ATCACTTCTTGCATTTGCATTTTAATAATTTGTTTTAATTTCAAAGAATTTAAACACAAAACAAAATATTAAAAAGCAAAGAAAATATTTTATTTTGAAAGGTTAGGTTTTAAGTATTTGCAATAAAAAACAATTATGCTCTTGACGCTCAAGAGTTTTAAGAATTTTTTCCTTTTTAATTTTATTTTCATCTAATTCTAAAAAATCTAAATAGGCTTGAAATAAATTATCATTACGATCATATTCTTCTTGTTTTTTTACATCCATTGCACTAGAAAAAAAGATAAAAAATTCATGATAAAAATCACTATTTGCTTGAAAAGACTTTACTATGCTTTCAATTTCAAAATCGTTATATTGCTTAATTGTATCAGAATAAAATGTTTCTCTAATTTCATCCGATGAAAGATTGTCTAAAAATAAATCAATATCTATATTTTGATATTTTTCATTTTGCAATTCTTTATAATAATTTTTATATTCTTCATTTTCCTCTATCATTTCTTCTATCTGTTGATAAATATCACTATAAAATGGATCATAGCGGTCTGATATATTAATTTTATATTCGACCAATTCTTTAATAACAAATTTTTCAATATCTTTTTTACAATTTAATTCTTTGCCTGTTATTTTTTTGTAAATAATAAAAAAATATTGATAGTAAGAAATAGAAGAATAAGCTCCATTGCCGTATATATAATTTTTAAATTTTGGAAACAAATCTTTTATATACTTTGCAAAATCTATATCATTTAAATTACTATATAAATATTTATCTCTACATTTATCAAAATAAATTCTAGCCTCTTCTTTTAAGTCACTTTCAAAATGAAATTTCAAAGTATCTAAATCATCTTGATTTAAATAACAAAGATCTTCAAAATATTTTTTAATATAGTTCGAGATTGGTTTTCATTAGTATTATAAGAATAATATTTTTTGATATGATTTAACAAAATATCATAATACATTTTCAGTCCGCCAAAAAATATTTCATTACTATAATCTTCTTTTTTGATTTTCATAAAGCATTCTTTATTAAAATAAATTATATGTTCTATAAAGCGTAATAGTAATCGTAAATTATTATTACATGAATTTTGATAACATTCAAAAATTATATTTTGTATTTCTTTATCACATTCTATTTTATTAGAAATAATATTCTTAGCCACTTCGCTATTATCATCTATATTAATCTCATAATCGATAACTTTTTCTTTGTAAGTTTGGTACCAGTTTTCACTATTACCTTGTTTAGCTTCTTCTTTGTTGTTTGCAGTTAAATTATTGTTTTGTTCTTCTAATTCATCTATATGAAAAATCATAACAACATTACATTCTTTATCTTCTTTGAGTAAATTTACAAGTCCTAGAATTTCTTTTAAAGAAAGTTTATCAGATCTTCTTTCTACATTATCAAAACACACAATAATATTTTTAAAATCTTCTTTCTTTAAAAAAGAAAAAATAGCACCAGAATTAATATCGACTATTCCAGCAGATTTAAATTTAGCAATCCTAAAAGCAATTTGTGTAAAAATATTTATAATTTTATTGTAATTTCCATGTAGCTTTAAAATTATTTCTTCTAATATTTGTTTGTAGTTTTCTTTACCAAAAAGATCTACATAAATGACTTTTTTATTATCAAAGTTTAAGGTAATTTCTTTTTCAACTTGTTTCCAAAGATATGTTTTACCTATACCCCAAGATCCATTTATAGCTAAACACTTTTTAGATTTACTATTTAAAAAATTGGCGATTTTATCAATTTTATTCATTATGTGCTCCATAAAATAATTATCTAATTTTACAATAATATTAAGTTTTCTATGTAACTATCTTCCAAAACTTAAAACTATAGATAGTTACATACTATTTTTATATAAAAAGTGGTTAAATTATGATTATATAGTGTTTTATAAAGATAGTTACACAAATAATAAAATATAAGTTTATTTTAAGTAAAAATGTAACTATCTTAAAGAGCAAAAAACATTTTTGGGATATAAAATTTAAAATCAAACCTCGATTTTATCTGCCTTTTAAACAGCATTTAATCACTATCTTGGGATAAAAACATTTTAGGATATTTGGGATATTTTACAATTTAAATTAGGAAAGATAAAAAGTTATTTTTATATGCTTTAAGGAGCTATTATTTGGGATTTTTGCTAAAATTATTTAGAGATAGTTACATATTTTTTTAAAATACCCCTCACACTTTTTATATCATTTTTTAATTTAACCTAATAACCTTAACTTACTTAAATGGATATCTTTTACTATTTGTTTTTATAATAATATGTAATAAATATCTTTTACTTCTTATTAAAAA
>NZ_JAENKR010000128.1:0-2423 GCF_016598965.1 Campylobacter sp. TTU-622 | reverse complement strand
ATAATGAAGAGTGAATTCTTTTTTAATCAAATCTTTAAAAAAAGAGATTTTAACAATATAGATCTTATTTTTGTTTTATTACTTTTTGGTATTTTTAAAAAAGTGTTTTTAGCAAATTATTTAGAAATTTACTCTAAAGAAATTTTAGATTATCCTCAAAATTATAGTTTTTTAGAACTTTTAAGTGCTATTTATGCCTATGCTTTACAAATTTATTGCGATTTTAGTGGATATATAGATTTAGTTAGTGCTTTTGCTTTAATGCTTGGATTTAATTTACCTATTAATTTTAATATGCCCTATTTGGCTACTAATTTAAAAGATTTTTGGGCAAGATGGCATATAAGTCTTTCTAATTTTATAAAAGAATATATTTATATTCCTTTAGGAGGGAATCAAAAAGGTCATTTAAGAACTTATTTAAATATCATAATTGCTTTTTGTCTTTCTGGAATTTGGCATGGAAATACAATTAATTTTTTTATCTGGGGTTTATTACATAGTTTTGGAGTGATATTCAATCACGCAATGCCTTTTAAACTTAAAAAATTTCCTTTTATAGCAAGATTTATAACTTTTCACTTTATATGTTTTACTTGGATATTTTTTTATTATTCTAAATTAGATGATAGCTTTGAATATTTAAAAGCTTGTTATGAAAATTTCTACTTAATTCCTGATTATAAAACTTTTTATATTTTAATTATTTTTTTCATTCTTTTTATAGTTTATCCTTCTTTTATCAATTATAAAAAGAATTGCACTCAAATTTTACAAGCAACCCCGCTAATATTAAAACCAATTATAGTAGCCTTTTTATTGCTTTTGATTTTTACTTTTATTCCTAACGAAATCCCAAATTTTATTTACTCGAGTTTTTAATGAATATTTTAAAATTTTTATTTGTATTATTTTGCAGTTTCTTCTTAGTTGTTTTAGTGATGAATGAAAGCATAAGTTCTTATTTGGAACAAAAATATCATTTTATTTTTTATCCACAAAATACTATATTAAAAGAAGCAAATTCTTTAAAAGTAAAATTAGAAGAGATTAAAAATATTATTATAGATCAACAAAATACATCTAAAGAAGATCTAGATACTGATAATAATATTTTAGAAGATAATAACTCAAAAGAGCTCAACACTTCAAATTATTTAGAACAAATAAAAACAAATATAATACAAGAAACTAATACTACAAACAATTTAAAATCCATAACTTATATAAATCCTAAAGATAGCTTTTTATTTATTGGAGATTCTTTAATGCAAGGGGTTGCTGTAGCTTTAAATAAAGACTTAAAAAATTTAGGCATAAAAACCATGAATCTTAGCAAACAAAATACAGGGCTTTCTTATAAATCATATTTTAACTGGGCAAATACTACACAAACAACTTTGCAAAAAAATCCTAATATCAAGTATTTAGTTATTTTGCTAGGCGTAAATGATCCTTGGGATATCAAAAAAAATGGAATTTATCATCATTTTAATTCTTTATCATGGCTTCAAATTTATACTCATAGAGTACAAGAGCTTATAAATATTGCTAAAAAATATAATGTAAAAATATTTTGGTACGAGATTCCTCCAGTAAAAAAAGAAGATTTAAATAAAAAAATTATTATATTAAATAATATTTATGAAAATATTGTAACAAACAATAATGAGATTTTTATTCCGACTAAAACATTTTTTAGTTATGAAAATAAATTTTCAACTTATATTATAAATGAAAACAATAAAAGTGTTAAAATGAGAACAGATGATGGAATTCATTTTACTCCAACAGGTGCTAAAAAAATGTCAGAACTTCTTATGCAATATATAAAAATTAAGGATAAGAATGATTAAAAATATTTCTATTTTTATAGCTTTTTCTTGTATTTTTTTAAATGCTATTTCATTAGATACTAAAAATTGCATTAGCAATTATGCAGATAATAAATCTTTAAGATTGCTTAAACAAAAAATCGAAGAAAAGAAAAATTTAGGAATCAGAATTTATGGAGATTCTCATATAGCTGCAGACTTTTTTCCTAATACTTTAAGAACTTTATTTTTTAAAACAAATGCATTAGGTTTTGTCTATGCTATCCAGCCAAAATATCAACAAAACTCAAATTTAACTTATGAATTTAAAAATTTTGAAATTCTCAACTCTCAAACCTCTAAAAATATTAATTATCCATTAGGCGGGGTTATAGCAAATGCCTTAAAAAAAAATGCTTACATTGTTATAGATACAAAGTTAAGTTCTAAAAAATTTAATGTAGGTTTCATCTTTAAAAGTCCATCTAATGATTATGCTTTTATGATTAAAGATGAAAATAATAAGACCTATAAATTAAAAAGTAAAAAAAATAAATGGTCTTATAAAGAAATAGAGCTTGATTTTCCATTTAAAATTACGGCTTTAGC
>NZ_JAENKR010000127.1:0-2442 GCF_016598965.1 Campylobacter sp. TTU-622 | reverse complement strand
GATTTAAAGAAAATGAAAATTTTAAAAAACAAAGTAGAATTTTGGAAAATTACGGCTTTAAATTTTTAAAAAAAGAACCAAAATTTAATAAATTTGATATTATCATAGATGCTGTTTTTGGAAGTGGATTTAAAAGAAATTTAGATACAAAAACTATTAATATTTTTAAAAAAGTTAATTCAAGTAAAGCTTTAAAAATTGCTTGTGATATTCCAAGCGGTTTAGGTGTAGAATTTTGTTTTAAAGCAGATATTACTCTTTGTATGGGAGCTTTAAAGGAAATATTATTAGAAGATTTTACCAAAGAATTAGTTGGAAAAATTAAAATTGCTAGCTTAGGTGTTTCAAATAAAAAATTCATAAAAGAAGCACAAGGCTATTTACTTAACAAAAAAGATTTAAATATTATAAAAAGAAGAGTAAATTCTAATAAGGCACATTTTGGACATATTTATATCGCAGGCAATGAAAGCGCTGGAACACTAGCAGCACTTGGAGCTTTAAATTTTGGCGCTGGTCTTGTTTCTTTGGTAGCTCAAAAAACTTTTTCTCCACTTATAATGTTAAAAGATAAAATAGAATCTAAAGCTAGTGCTATAGCTTTAGGTATGGGGCTTGAAAATTTAGATATTTTAAAAGATGATATTTTAAATAATATTCCCTTAGTTTTAAATGCAAATTGTTTTTTAAGTGAAAATTTATTAAATTTTTTACAAAGAAAAGATGTGGTACTAACTCCACATCCTAAAGAATTTTCAAGACTCTTAAAGCTTTGTTTTCAAGAAGATATTACTATAGATACAATACAAAAAAATCGTTTTTTTTATGCCAAAAAATTTGCCAATACTTTTGAATGTGTTTTGCTTTTAAAAGGAGCTAATTCTATTATAATCCAAAAAGATCAATTTTTTGTTGTAAATTTAGGAACTCCAAATTTAGCAAAAGGTGGTAGTGGAGATGTTTTAAGTGGTATGATAGCAGCACTTTTGGGAGCCAATTTTTCTCCATTAGAGGCAGCGAAAAATGCTTGTTTGGCTCACGCGCTTGTAGCTAAAAAATATAAATTTAATGAAAATAGTTTTGATGCTTTAAAGCTTGTTAAAGGTTTAAAATGTATATAAGGCTTGCTATTCTTTTTAGTGGAAATGGAAGTAATTTAGAAAATATTTTAAAAAAACTTCATAGAAAAAAAGTAAAAGGAATATATTTTGAAGTTGTGCTTTGTATTTGCAATAATAAAAATGCTTTTGGCATACAAAGAGCTAAAAAATATAATCTTGAAAGTATGATTATTGAGCATAATAATTATACTAAGCGTGAAGATTTTGATGAAGTTTTAGTAAATGAAATTCAAAAAAGTGGAGCAGATTTGACTATATTGGCTGGATTTATGCGAATTTTAAGCCCTGTTTTTACTCAAAATATCAAAGCTATTAATCTTCATCCTTCTTTACTTCCACTTTTTAAAGGCGCAAATGCTATTAAACAAAGCTATGAAAGTGATATGAAAGTAGCTGGAGTAAGCGTTCATTGGGTTGATGAAACCTTAGATGGAGGAGAGATTATTGCACAAGAAGCATTTGAAAAGAAAAATTTGAGTTTTAAAGAATTTGAAGATAAAATTCACATTCTTGAACATCAAATTCTAATTCAAGCTATTATAGAAATAAGTGAAAAAATATTAAAGGAAAATAATGTTTGATTGGATTTTTAGTATCGATGCTTGGGTAACCCTTGTTACTTTAAGTGCTTTAGAAATAATTCTAGGAATTGATAATATTATTTTTTTAACAATTTTAGTAAATAAACTTCCTAAAGAATATAGAAATAAAGGAAGAATTTTTGGTTTAGCTTTTGCAATGATTACAAGAATATTACTCCTTTTATCTCTTTTTTGGGTAATGAGACTTACTAATCCTTTATTTAGTATTTTTAATCAAGAAATTTCGTGGAGGGATTTAATTTTATTTTTTGGTGGAATATTTTTAGTTTTTAAATCTTTTCAAGAAATCAAAGAACAAATTTCTTATACTTATAAAGAAGAAGATAAAAATACACAAGAGGTTTCAGCGAGTAAATTTTGGATTATAGTTGCTGAAATTGCTATTATGGATATTATTTTTTCTCTTGATAGTATTATAACTGCTGTGGGAATAGCTCAAGATATTAGTATTATGATTTTAGCTGTGATTATTGCTGTTTTAGTTATGCTTTTTGCATCAAAACCTATTGCTGATTTTGTAGAAAAATATTCAAGTATTAAAATTTTAGCTTTAGCTTTTTTAGTGATGATAGGAATTGTTCTAATTGCTCAAAGTTTTGATATTTATATTAACAAAGCTTATATTTACGTTGCTATGGTTTTTTCTTTGATTGTTCAAATTTTGGTTATTTTAAATGAAAAAAATAAAATTAAAAAATGAGAATTTTATTAATTTTAAG
>NZ_JAENKR010000126.1:0-2488 GCF_016598965.1 Campylobacter sp. TTU-622 | reverse complement strand
ATATCAAAATAAAAAATATCTTGATTTGTTTAGTATAGATAATAAATTCCATATTTTAAATATTTCTGATTTTTTAAAATATGAAAAAGATAAAAACAAAATCTACTCACAAATTACAGATTTTTTAATCGTAATTAATTTGAATGAATTTTATATCAATACAACAAATTTTTTTATAACAAAAACAAGAAGTGCTAATGCCCTTATTAATTTTAAAATTATTAATGCCATTACAGGAAAAATAGTAAGTAGCAAAAAAATCAAACTAAAGCTTTCACTAGATTCTTATAATGAAGAACAAAGTTATAATTTTATATTAGAACAAATGCCAAAAATGCTTGCTGAAGTTATTGATAAAGAAGCTTTAAAAAAATGAAAAATTTTTATATGCAATTGGCTCTAAATGAAGCTTGGAAATATCAATTTTTAACTTACCCAAATCCAGCTGTAGGTTGTGTTATTTTAGATAAAAATGAAAAAATTTTAAGCATTAAAGCTCACGAAAAAGCAGGATGTAATCACGCAGAGTTAAATGCTATCAGCGAAGCATTTAAAAGATTAAAACCTGAAATTTCTTTACCAAAAGAGCCTAATGCTTTACACGAATTTATTTGTAAAAATCATCAAGGAATTTTTAAAGATAGTATAGCTTTTGTAACACTTGAACCTTGTTCTCATCAAGGAAAAACACCTCCTTGTGCTAAACTTTTTAGCGAACTTAAATTTAAAAAAGTTTTTATAAGTGTTAAAGATGAAAATAAAATAGCAAGTAATGGGGCTTTGTATTTAAAAAAACAAGGTGTTGAGGTTGAGTTTGGAATTTTAGAAGAAGAAGGTAAAAAACTTTTAAAACCTTTTTTAAAATGGCAAAAAGAACAATTTAAACTTTTTAAACTTGCTCTTTCTATGAATGGCTCGCCCTATGGTAAAATAGTAAGCAATGAATTAAGTCGCACTTATGCTCATAAAATAAGATCCGTAATTGATCTTCTTGTAGTTGGTGGCAATACCATAAGAGTGGATAAGCCCATACTTGATGCAAGACTTTGCAAAGGTAAAGCTCCTAATATTTGCATAAAAACTCATAAAAATTTAGAAGAATTTGATAAAAATATCCCTTTATTTAAAGTTTTAAATCGCAAAATTTATACACATATTCCAAAAGAAACAAAATTTATAATGTATGAGGGCGGAGAAAGTTTTTTAAAGACCTTTAAAGATGAAATAGATATGTTTTTAATCTTCCAAAGCTCAACACTAAATGATAAAGAAAACATCAAAATATCTTTAAATTTAAACCCACTTTTTAAAGCTAATTTAGGAGAAGATAGCTATGGCATTTATGAGCTTTGATACTTTTTTATATGCAAAAACAGATTTAAGGGTTTTAACAATAAAAGAAATTATTTTAGAAAAAAAAGAAAACTTTTTTTATAAAATTAAAGCTAGAAAAGATAAATTAAATTCTTATGATGAAAGTTTTATTTATAGTGATAAAAACCCTGATATTTTTAAAGAAAATGATGAAATTATAATCTCAAATCTTGGGAAAAAAATCATACTTTTTAATAATTACTCAAATAATCATAACAATTTTAAAAAAGCAAAAAAAAATCATTTATTAAATTTTGCCTTTTTATGTTTTTTAAATGTATTTTTTATCACACTTGCAATTTTAAATCATTTTAATATGCTTAATTGTTTTTTAATACTTTTAGGTTTTTTACTCTTAACTATGAATCTTATTAATCTTTTACTTCTTAATAAACAAATTTATATTTTGCAAAATTATTCTCAAGAAAAAATAAAATATTTTTTAGAAGAAAAGTTAAAAAATAGTTAAGTTTAATCGATATAGAATAAAGCTATAAACTTAAAAGGAGCAAAAATGAAAAAATTATTAGTTTTAGCCGTTTTAAGCGTAGTTTTTTTAAATGCAGAATTTAAAAATATCAAAACAAATATATCTAAAAAATGCTCCGATTTTGAAACAAAACTTGAAAAATGTAATTCTTTATTAAACAATCATCAAAGGCGAATGTGTCGTCTTAATTTATTTGCTAAATGCAAATAAATTTTAGGAAGATTTATGTTTACTAGGATTGATTCTCAAAACACTTTATTAAGTTATCAAGACCTGCATATAGAAAAAAAAGAGCTTGTTAAATTAAAAAATGAAAATACCACTCCTTTGCAAATTTCAAGCGAAAAAATGGATGGGATAAAAGTGATTTTTGAAGACAAAAATAAAAATTTAATAGCTATTAATTTAAGTCAAGAAAATTTTAAAAGTTTGCAAGAAAATTTCAGATCTTATACAAATTATATAACAAAAGAAGATGGTAGTATAAGATTAAATGCCGAAGCTCAAAATTTCGTTGCTTCTTGGTTTGACTCTGCTCTTAATCTTAGTAATGAAAAAATAAATTCTAGCTTTTATCAAAATAATACTACAATGTTTTTTAAAAAAGATACTCCTACCATAAAC
>NZ_JAENKR010000125.1:0-2517 GCF_016598965.1 Campylobacter sp. TTU-622 | reverse complement strand
TAAAGAACAGGATATAAGAAGTATTTATCATTATAAGTGTTTAACATAGAGTTTAGTTCAGCAAGAGGGTTTTGGTAGAGTAATTCCCCCCCCCCATTGATTTCTTTTAAATTTATATCTAAATTATCTTTACCTTGTATGAGTTCAAATTTAAGATTTGATTTTATTTTCTTTAGTTCTTCTTTTAAGAAAGTATTATTTAGAGCATTTAGGTTTTTTAAGAATAAAGAGGGGGTCATTTAAATCTCCCACTCTTTTATAGCTTTATTAATGGTTTCATTTTGAGCTTTTAAATAATCTAAAATTTGCAAAAACCAAAGATTTTGAGAAGAAAGAAAATCTAGCAATTTTTCATCTTGCTTTAAAGAATTTAAAACTTCATACTTCATAACTTCACATTCATTATGAAAATACATGGCCTGTGAAAGTTCATTAAATAATTTTAATGTTTTTAATTCTTTAAAAAATTGAAGCAAATTATCTTTGATCTTTCTAAGAGTTTGTAAATTTTTTTGCTCTTTTTTAAACTCGTAGTCTAATTTTTTGAGTTCATTTTTACATTTTTTAATGTAATTTTCACTCTCATTGACATTTTTTTCAAGATTTTTCTTCGTCTTTTTTAATTTTTCCTTCATTTTATCTAAGCTTAAAGATTTTGGAAATTCAAAAGGTTTGCAAAGATCCTCGTTTAAAAGCTCTTCACAAACTTCTTTAAAAGGTTTTTCTATGCTTTCTTCTATCCTTGCTCCACCTTCTGTGCAGTTGTAGGTAGTAATACCTAATTTAGTTTTAGTAAAAAAAATATCCTTTTCAAAATGTTGTCTAAAAAGCTGCCAAGAAAGCTGAGTTCTAACTTCTCCTTTTCCTCCATAAGCTAAAGTATAGAGATTATCTCTTAATTCTTCGCCTTTTTCTCCATATATATGCCCTTTTGCATGAGTTACCCCATCTTTAGCATAGGCTAAATCTTGCCCTATTAAAATAATATTTTTAAATCTTAGCGCACCAATTAATTCATAAATCATATTAGCAACACTCATTCCTACACCAAGATAACCATATTCATCAAGCTTTAAAGAGCCTGCCGAATTTAAAGGACGATGCACTAATATATAGCGTCTATAATTTTTTTCCAAATAATCTATAGTTTTTTTACTTACCACAGAAGCTAAGATAAAAAGTATATCTTTATCAAAATCTCCAAAATCATTATTAAAACACTCACTTACTATTTCATCACGCTCTAACATACAAACATAATCAGGCTTAATATTCTCTTTAGCTAAAATTGAATAAGCGCTATCGGCACAAAAAATAGCCACCTTATTTTGATACTCTTTAAGCAAGGGAAGTTGTTTAGTAAGTGAAGGTCCTGTTGATACTAGTATGGCATTTTCAAGTTTTGCTCTCCTTGATTTTAAAAACTCTTGAAAAATTCCATGATTTAGCATTTTAGGAATATTATTTAAAGTATGTTCTATTCCTGTCATAGAGTCTATAGGATCATTGCCGTGATTTAATACTACAAATCTTATAATTTCCATTAAATCTTTATTTAAGCTTTCGATTTTATCATAATAATGTTTTGCATAAAAAGAACTATGGATATGAAGATTATAAATTTTAATACTCTTTTTTATAAACTCAAAAGAAAATAAAGCATTTAAGGAAGCCAAGTTAAGATCTTTAGTATAAAAAAGTATAAGTTTTTCGCTTTTAATTTCTTTAGAAAAATCAAAAAGATGAAAAGCTAAAGCTAAAATTTCAAGCTCATCTTCAAATACAACGATAGCTTTATGATTTTTATTTTCACATAAAATTTTATAAAGTTTTCCATTTCCAAAACCATAAAAAAACAAAACAGGATATTTATAAAAATCATTTTTAAAAAGCTCTAAGCTTGTTTTTAATTCTTCATCTACATTTTCATAAATTTTATCATTATCATGTCTTATGAAATTAGCTTCTTTATCTATGCTAAAACTAGAAAAATTTTCTAAAGATCTAAGCTTATAAGCTAAAACTTGATCAACCTCAAAAAGTGCTGCTGTGTTTTTTAAAAAGAGCTCTTTTGCCCCGTCCATTTTTCAAGTCCCCTTTTATATAACTCTTCTTCTAAAGGCTTAATGTTTTTTATTAAAGCAAGTTCAAGTGCATTAATATGTGCATATATCATTTTAAGCCATTCTAAATGTTCTTTAATCCAAATTAAAGATTTATTAAAAGAATCTTCTTTTGTTTTTGCTTTTAAGACATAAATTCTAGCTAAATTTAATTCAAATTGGATTAAAAAAGCTCCAACAGCTTGAGCAAGCTCTTTTAAGTCTTCAGTTTTTATTTTATACTTATCAATTCTTTGTATTATAAGATCAATTAAATCTTGATTATCTGTATGATTTAGCTTTAAATAAAGCTCATTGATTTCATTATATTCTTTTAAACAATCATTTTTAAAAGTATTAGAATGTTTTATAGCTTTTATAATTTTTGCATAAGCTTTAAGTAATAATTCATCTT
>NZ_JAENKR010000124.1:0-2610 GCF_016598965.1 Campylobacter sp. TTU-622 | reverse complement strand
TTCTATGATAAAATTTGCCAAAGCATTAAACATACCTGTAATAGCTTTGCTTTTTTCATCTTGCAAAGCCCCTAAAATCAAACTTTTAAAATTAATTTGTCCTTTTTCTATAAAAAGTTTATAAGAAAAATCAAGATTTTTATCATAAAAGGCTTCACACATTAAGCCAATTTGTGCTTCATAAGAACTTTTTTCTATATTAAAAACTATGCTTCCAAAAGCATCAATAATACGCCCTAAAGAGCTTGTTTGCAAATTAGAATGAGAATAAATTTTTCTAAGATTTTCAAGTTTTATTTTTGGAATTTTGACTAAAAATTCCTTAGCTTTATCTTCTAAATCAAAATGCCAAATCAAACTTAAGGCTAAGTTTTGTATATTTTTAATATCACTATTTATAAGAGTAAAATTTTCAAAATGAGCTATTCTTTTATACTCTTTTAAATTTCCTATAAAAACTTCCCCACCCCAAATTTTACCATCTTCTCCGTAGCCTGTTCCATCGCAAATAAAAGCTAAAGCCTTTTCATCTTTTAAAAATTCTTTTTCATATTCAAAATAAGCTGCACAAAAATGCGCATAATGATGAGAAATTTTAACCCTATTTTCAAACTCTTTAGTATAGGCAAAATGTGGATGTTTATCACATAAAACTGCTTCAAATTCTAAATCATAATTTTGTTTGAAAAAATCTAAAAGTTTAAAAAATCTTTCATATACATCAACACTTTTTAAATCGCCTATATAAGGAGAAATTAAAAGTTTATTTTCATAAAAAATTACAAATTCGTTTTTAAGTTCGGCACCTAGGGCTAAAAAAGTGCCTTTTTTATCAAAATTACTTTCTAAATAAAAAGGGTTTAATCCTCTTGAAGTGCGTAAGAACATAGTTGCACCATTTACCACTTGAGCAATGCTATCATCGCTTGCATTTATAATTTCTCTATCATAATCTAAATAAAAATCAAAAACTCCACTAAGTTTTTGACATAAATTTAACTCATCTTTAATAATGCTTTCTCCGCTTAAATTTGCACTTGTTGCCACAAGAGTTCCTTTAAAATACTCAAAAAGCAAAAGGTGTAAAGGAGTATAAGCTAACATAATGCCTAGTTTATTAACTTCAGGAGCAATTAAAGAAAAGTCTTTTTTAGCTTTTAAAATCACAATAGGAGCTAAAACTCCATTTAATAAAGCTTCTTCTTTTTCATCTATAAAGGCAAGTTCTTTAGCACTTTTTAAATCTTTACACATCAAAGCAAAGGGTTTTTTAGGACGCTTTTTTCTGAGTCTTAGCGCTTTTAATGCTTGTTCATTAAAAGCATCACACATTAAATGAAAACCACCCATACCTTTAATAGCTAGAATTTTACCTTCTTTTAAAAAATTTGCACTTTGCATAAAAGCTTCTTTATCTTTAGCTAAAATTGTGCCCTTTTGGTCTTTAAGAAAAACACTAATTTTACATTTAGGACAACTTATGGGCTGAGCGTGAAAACGCCTATTTTTTGGATCTTCATATTCACTTTTACAAAATTCACACATAATAAATTCTTGCATAGAGGTATTAGCCCTATCATAAGGAAGGCTTTTAATAATGCTAAAGCGGGGCCCGCAATGTGTGCAAGTGATAAAAGGATATAAAAAGCGTGGATTTTTTTCATCAAAAAATTCTTTTTTACATTCTTTACAAAGTGCAAAATCGCTAAGCATAGGAGTGCTTTTTGCATTTTCTAAAGAAGGAGTTATACTAAATTGAGTATAATTTGAAATAGGAATTTGAGTAATTGTAAGATGATCTATCCTTGCTAAAGGTGGAAGATGAGTTTTTAAATTTTTTATAAAATTTGTGTATTCTTTTTGAGTGCAAGCAAGAATGATTTCTACGCCAAAGCCATCATTTCTTACCTCTCCAAAAAGTTTAAATTTTAAAGCTAACTCATAAACTAAGGGTCTAAAACCCACACCTTGAACCAAACCTGAAATTTTGATCTTATACCCTAAGTGGCACATTGCTTAATCTACAATCTTTAATATGCTTGAAAACATTTTCAAGCAAACTTTTATGTTCAAATAAGCTTCCGCTAATTAAAACAACTTGGGTTTTATCTTTTTGTTTTAATTCATCATAAAAATCACGTAAAAAATATGACAAACTTTCAATCACTCCATAAGAAATATCTTGAGCACCAACTCCTGCTAACATAAAACTCATAATAGAGCGTAAAGTTTTTATATAATCAAATTCTTTATTGTCATTTAATTTAAAATCAATCTTAACACCCTTGGCTAATCTTGATTGATCGCTTAATTGAAGTAAAACAAGCCCTGCTTTTTTGAAATCTTGATTTAAATTTAGCATTCTTCCTATGATGCACAATAAAGAAAAGAAATTGTTTTTACTTTCAAATTCTTCATCTAAAAGTTTAAATTCTTTTTGGAAATTATCTAAAAGTCTTTTTCCTGTAGGGTCATTTTCAAGTTCGCTATATATCTTTTTTGAGTGATTAGGTAAAGTGATTTTTAATAAATTAATTTCTTTATCTAGTAATAAAATATCATCATATTCTTTGCTAAGCTCTAAAATAAAACTTTTTTGTTTAAAACGTG
>NZ_JAENKR010000123.1:0-2615 GCF_016598965.1 Campylobacter sp. TTU-622 | reverse complement strand
AGAGAATTTAATCAAGCAAAAGCTAATGGTTGGAAAGCAAGTAATGAAAGTATAAATTCTTTTGTAAATAATATAATGGATAGATTAGATAAGCTAATGAGTGAAACTAGGGTTTGATAGATTAATAATAAATAATTTTAATATAGCAATATAAAAAGATATTCAAAAATTTGGCTTAAAATACTCCTTGCAATAAAAATAAACTTACATTATATTTATAACTATATTTAAAAATATTTAGTGTTTTAATTTGAAGTATTTTAATTTCAAGTTATGCTTTTGCAGATGATTTTTTAAATTTAAAAAACAATTTTTAAATATTTGAATTAAAAATCTACTCTAAAATAATATTGATATTTTATTTTAAACTTTAAAATTTTACATTCAAAAAATATAAAAGCCTCAATAATAACTTAAAAGTATAAATTTAACTTGTATCAATTTTTTTCTTTTAAATAAGAGTTAAAATATCTTTTTTATTTTTAACTATAAAATAAGGAGAAAAAATGACTAAAGATCAAATTGAAATCATAAAAAATTGTATTCCCATTTTGCAAAAAAATGGAGAGGATTTAACTAAAGAATTTTATAAAATTATGTTTAATGACTATCCTGAAGTAAAACCTATGTTTAATATGGAAAAACAAGCCTCTGGAGAGCAACCAAAAGCTTTAGCTATGGCTATTTTGAAAGCTGCACAAAATATAGAAAACCTAGAAAATATAAAAGCTTATGTTGAACATATTGGAAAAACTCACGTAAAATTAAATGTAAAAAAAGAACACTATCCTATAGTAGGAACTTGTCTTTTAAAAGCAATTAAAAATCTTTTAAATGCTGATGAAAAGACATTAAAAGCTTGGGAAATAGCTTATGGTAAAATAGCTGACTTTTATATCAAAATAGAAGAAGAACTTTATAAAAAACAAGCTTGATGATATATCAAGCTAAATTAAAATTTTCTACTATATTTTTAGCTAATTCTTTGATATTTTTTCCTTTTAATTCAGAAATTTCACCTTCTTTAGCTAAAAAAATCCTATCAGCTACATCAAAATATTTATCATCGTGAGTAATTGCAAAAATAGTTTTACCTTGTTCTTTTAAAAAAGGCAAAAGCTTATAGTAAAAGAATTTTCTAAATATAGGGTCTTGATCAGCTGCCCATTCATCTAAAATCAAAATATCTCTTTCTTCAAGCAAAGCTATAAGCATTGCTAAGCGTTTTCTTTGTCCAGTGGAAAGTTTTGTAAAACTTAAATGATTATTTTCAACTTTTGTTTTATCTTTAAGTTCTAAAAATTGAAGCCAAAAATTTATTTTTTCTTCATCTGCAAATTTATCTTTACTTAAAGTTTGAGTAAAAAGATGAAAATCGCTAAAAATTACACTAAGAAGCGATCTGTATTCATAAATATTAGTAGAATCTATTTTTTTATCATCTAAATAAATTACTCCACTAAGAGGTTTAACAAGCCCACTTAAAAGCATACTAAAAGTTGATTTTCCACTTCCATTTTTACCAATTAAAAAAACCATTTCACCTTTATAAAGGGTTAAATTTATAGGTTTAAGTATGAATTGATTATTATAAGAAAAACTAACATTTTCAAAACGAATTTGACTCCATCTTTCTTTTTTTATGCTCAAATTAAAAGTTTCTTTATAATCTTCTAATTTTAATTTTGCAATTTTATCAAGGGCAATTTTTGCCAAAATTAAAGTAGGAAAAGATCCTATCATTGAAATTAAAGGAGTTCTTAAAAAAAGTATAGACAAAGCTATCGTTACTGCATCTTCAAGATTACTCCATTTAAAATTGATAGCCAAATAAAATTCTACCCCTACTAAAGCAAGTAAAGAAATATTTGTCCAATTGTTAGAAAAATTATTTAAAATATTTCCTATAATGCTATTTCTACGCTTTGCTTTTGCATTTTTTTCAAACTCATTTTCGTAGTAATACTTAGCTCTAAAAATATTAATACTTAACTCTTTGTGCCCATCTAAAATATTTTGATAATTATTTTGCAATGAATCATCATTTTCTCTTGCCTTTCTAAAATATTTATATACATTCATCATTAAAAAATGATTACTTACAAAAACAAAAATAATCCATATAAGACAAAGTAAAAAAATTTTAGGAGAAAGATAAAAAAGATAAAAACAAGTACAAAGTATCAAAATACTAGCTTGTAAAAATTCAGGCAAGCGTAAAATTCCAAAAGAAATACTTCTAACATCAGAACTTAAAGATGCTAAAAGTTTTGCTTTTCCAACTTCCATAATAGAAATTAAAGAGCTATCTAAAATTTGTTTAATCAAACGTCTTTGCATTTTAAAAATAAAATTTTGACCAAAAATACTAAGAGATAATTCGACAAAAAAAGAACTGATAAAAAATATAAATAAAATAGCTAAAAAATAAAAAATAGGAACATTCTCTTTACTTTTTAAAAGGTATTCATTAATAAATACTAAAGTTAAAACACCAATTATACTAGTTATAAAAGAAAATATTAAAAAAGAAATAAATTTTAATTTATTTTGTTTCAATAGTTCCATAATAAAAGTCATCAAATAACTCCAAAATATAATTATAACATTTAGAA
>NZ_JAENKR010000122.1:0-2624 GCF_016598965.1 Campylobacter sp. TTU-622 | reverse complement strand
AAATTAGAACTTTATAATCATAAATATTATTTATACCCTGTGCTTTATTTTTATGGCTTTGGTAATGGAATTTTATATAAAATTCTTCTGCAAAATAAAAATCATCAAAAAATTGTTATTTTTGAACCTAATATTCCCTTACTTTTTGTTTTATTTAATTCTATTGATTTTTCTAAAGAACTTACTAATTTAATCATACTTGATCCTTATGAAGAAATTTTTTTTGGCGATCTTTTATCTCTTAGTCAAGAAGAGCCGTATTTTAAATTTTTAAGAGTATATTTTTTGGATATTCATTCTGAATTTTATGCAAAAAATTATCAAGAAAATATTCTAAAAATAAACAAAAAATTTACAGAACTAATTAAAAATATATTTATAAATCACGGAAATGATCCAGAAGATGTTTTGATTGGAATTAGACATAATTTACAACATCTTGTTCCTATGCTTACCAATTCTTCGTTATTAGATCTTATAAAAGCAAGAAAAAACAAAATGCAAAATGCTATTATAGTTTCAACTGGTCCCTCTCTTATAAAACAACTACCATTACTTAAACAATATACTTCTAAAGCTTCTATTTTCTGTGCTGATGGTTCTTATACAATTTTAGCAAATTATGGTATTAAGCCTGATTATGTTTTATCTACAGAAAGAGTTTTTGCAACTTCTAAATTTTTTGATAATGATTTTAAAGAATTTGATCAAGGAATTTTGTTTATACTAGGCACTCTTACACATCCACAAACCCTAAAACATATTCAAAATGCCAATAGAAAATATATTTTAACTCCAAAAGATATGTTCTTTAGAAATTTTAAATTTAAACAAATTTTAGGTCTTGGACAAGGACATAGTGTTGCACATATGTGTTATGATTTGGCCCTAATGTTAAATCATAAAAATATCATTTTAATAGGACAAAATTTAGCTTACGATAAAGAAGGAAATTCTCATCCTAAAGAATACTTATATGGAGCTAATGATGATCAAGATCCTAATGATATAAAATATGAACTTCAAACTACAGCTTATGGTGGAAAAGGTCTAGTTTATACACAAGAAATTTGGAATATTTTTAGAACCACCTTTGAAAAAAATATAGCCCAAAATCCTCATATCAAAGTATATAATTGCACTGAAGGGGGTGCTAGGATAGAAGGAAGTATAGAACAAAGTTTTAAAAGTATTTGTGCAAATTTATTAAATGATGAAAAAAATTTTAAAGAAATACCCATACCTAGTATTGCAAAGCAAAATGAATATCTATTAAAAGCTTATGCTAAAATAAAAAGTCTTATAAAACAATGTAATGATTTTATAAATTATTTTGATAAAGAATTAAAACTACTTAGCAATGATTTTTTAAATCTTAAATTAGAATATAATGAAAATTTATATAGCAAACTTATTAAAAATATCGATGAAATTAAATTAAAAATAGACGAGGTTAGAAATAATCATTCTAGTATATATATGGCTTTTTATCCTACCATTAATCAATTTGAATTTAATTTAGCAAAAATTTTTGTTCTTAATCCAAGCAATAAAGAGGAACTTTTAGCCAAAAAGAATTTATGGATAGAAGATCATTTATATTTATTTACCCTTATATTTTCTCAAATAGAAATTTTTAAAAATTTATTAGAACAAAATATTAACAATTTAAAAAATGAACTTATTGCTAGAAATCTTGAAAAAAGAATTATAAAATTTGATAAAGATTAAACCTTTTTAGGTTTAATCTTTTAATTAAAATGGCCAAATAGCTTCTATAACTTTACTTCCCCAAGGTTTTCTTGTGCTTCTATCTACTTCGCCTTCGGTTTTATAAAGAATTTTAGCATCAGCAATATAGCGACTGTCTATGGTATTATCTTGACCTATATCATAAGGACGTATAACCCCGCTAAGTTGTATTATTTGTTTTTCTCCATTTATAAGTAGCTCTCTTGAACCTTCTATAAAATAATTACCATTAGATAAAATTTTAATTACCCTTGTTGAAATAGTTGTATTAAAACTCTCATTGCGACTTTGAGAGCCTGTTCCTTGATAATTAGAAGTGCTATTGGTTTGAAAACCTATATTAGAATAAGCATTAACTTTATTAATAGCATTGCCAACAACTCCAGTACTTCCGCTTAAAGCTCCTCCACCTAAATTCGCTGTATTTGTTCTACTAGTTGCTTTATTAGCTTGTGTGCTTTGTGTTGTGCTTTCTTGTATTACAACAGTTACAAGATCATTAACATTCATAGCTTTTTTATCAGAAAATAAAGGATTATCGCCTTTTCCAAATAAAGAGCCAGGAGCACTTTCTATATTATTACTTTGCTTTGGAGCCAACTCTTCAACATATGCGGGTGGCTTCATAGAAATTTGTGGATCTACAGTAGCACTACAACCAAAAAATACAATTGGTAACATATAAATTATCTTCTTTTTCATTATCTATCCTTTGAATATGAAATTTTCTATAAAATCAATTTATAAAAAATACTTCCTTTGATCAAATTAGAAGCAAATAAAGTTCCAAAATAATTTTTCATTTTTAAATTAAGTATTAAGTTAATATTTGTTTAAATTAAGCTATTATTTTTAAAAGCATAGGAGAAAAA
>NZ_JAENKR010000121.1:0-2802 GCF_016598965.1 Campylobacter sp. TTU-622 | reverse complement strand
ATGAAAGAATTCAAAAAGATTTTGGAGTTTTATTACCTAAATCAAATATAAATTCTACTATAAATGCTTTAATTAAAGAGGATAAAATTTTTGCTATTAGCAATATAAATACAAATTACTTAAATTTAAAAACTCAAAAAACTTTATATGATATAACTAAAAATAAATTAAACTCAGATTTTGAATTAAAAATTTCAGATTTATCAAAATTACAGAATTTAACTCAAATAAAGCTAAATGGTCCATTATCTATAGCAGGAATTTTAGAGCTTGATCAAAATATTCTTTCAAATGTGAATGTGAATGTTAATGATATAGGTGAAGAGGTTGGGGCTAATCTTCAAAATAATAAAATAAAAATTATTTTAAAAAATGCAAAAATTGAAAAAATCTTAAAAATTTTAGGTTATGAATCTTTAAGTAATGGTTATATAAATGCAAATATAGAAAATTTAGATTTGAATTTTAACAAATTAAATGCAAATGCAAATTTCGATATAAAGGGTATCTTAAATGCTAAAGCTTTGGGTAATATTTTAAATAAACAAGTTTCAAATAATATCAATTTTGATTTAAAGGCTAACTCTATAGCAAAAAATAATATAGCAAATTTTAATGCTAGTTTAATTTCAGATCTTTTAAAAATACCTAATTTAACAGGGAGTTTTGACATTAAGAAAGTTATATTAAATTCTAAATTTGATCTTATTTTAGATGATTTTTCAAAATTGAGTTTTTTAGCTGATAGAAAATTAAGTGGTAAAGCAGAATTTAATACTAAAGTAAATTTTGATAAAAATTTTGATATCGAACTAATAAGTAAAAATTTATTTAATGGAAAATTAGAAGCAATTTTTAAAAACAATATATTGAATGCAAATTTTAATGATGTTGAGCTTTCTGAGTTGGCAAAAAGTCTTGATTTTATTGATATTTATCAAGGTAGAGCGGACATAAGTGCTAATTATGATATTAATAATGAAAAAGGAGACGCTAAGCTCGATATTAAAGAAGGGAAATTAAAATCAAATGCTATTACAACAGCTGTTAAAATTTTAACATTAAAAGATATTACTACAGAAGTTTTTCATACTTCTAGCGCTAAAGCAAATATTAATAAGGATTTAATTGATTTTAATCTTGATATGCAAGCAAAACATAGCAATATTAATATAAATAAAGCAACAATAAATTTAAAAACTCAAGCTATAAATCTTCCTTTTGAAGCTAGTATTAATAAGGCAAATTTTAAAGGCTCAATTACAGGAACAAGTGAAAATCCCAAAATCAAATTAGACGTAGGAAGTATCGCAAATTCAATTAAAAATGTTATAGGAGAAAAAGCTAAAGATCAAACTAATAAAGTAGGGGAGAAAATTGATAAGCTTTTTAATAAAATATTTTAAGGTTAAAAAATGTTTAATGGTCTCATAAGAGAAATTGCAAAAGTAAAATCTTTTCGTGGGCATATATTAAGTCTAAAAACTGCTTATCGTCCAAAGATAGGAGATAGCATAGCGGTTAATGGAGCTTGTTTAAGTGTTATTAAATTATATCAAGATGGTTTTGATCTTGAGCTTTCTTATGAAAGTCGCACTAATATTGCTATAGAAAATTTAAAAGATAAAGTGCATATAGAACCTGCTTTAAGATATGGAGATAGAATTGATGGTCATTTAATGCAAGGACATATTGATGCTATAGGAGAGCTTATAAAGATTCAAAAAAATGAAAATGGGATAGATTTTTTTATAGCTTTACCTCAAAAGATTATGAAATTTATGGCAAATAAAGGAAGTATAGGTATTGATGGGGTAAGCTTAACAATCAATGAAGTTTTTAGAGATAAAATACGTCTTACAATTATACCAATCACTTTTAAAGAAACACTTTTTAAGGATTATAAAATAGGAAGAAGAATTAATATAGAAAGTGATCTTTTAGCGCGTTATCTTTATGCGCAAACAAATCAAAATAAAGGTCTTACATGGGAAGAAGTGGAGAAAATTTCTTATCTTTATTAGATAATGAGCAAGTTAGTATTTTTTGTGCTTATGATAAAGATTATAGCCCTTTTAAGGCTAAAATATTAAATGAGAATTTATTTTCTGATTTGGGTTTTAAAAATATAAAACAATGTGTGTTTATGAATCAAATTCACTCTAATAAAGTTGAAATTTTTACAAAAAGTTTTACAAATTTTTCTTGCGATGGAATTATTAGCACTTGTAAAAATACCGCACTTTGTGTTTTAAGCGCGGATTGTTTACCTTTGCTTTTATGGCATAAAAGCGGGATTATAGCTGGGCTTCATTCTGGAAGAAAGGGGACTTTTGAAAATATTTTAAAAGAGAGTATTGATAAATTTCATCTTTTAAATCCAAGTATTAAAAATGAAGAAATCAATTTATTTATAGCACCTAGTATTTGTCAAAAAAATTATGAAATTAAAGATGAACTTTTATCTTTTTCGCAAAAGTATTTTAAAGATTTTATTAAAAATTCTAGACTTGATTTAAAAGCAATTGTTAAAAAACAAGCAAAGGATTTAAGAATAAATAATATAAAAGATTGTAATATTTGCACTTTTGATGATAAAAGATTTTTTTCTTATAGACGCGAACAAACAAATAAAAGATTTGTTAGCGTTATTGTTTTAAAGGATTTAAATGTATAACAGAAAAGATTTAAGAGTTTTAAAGATCATACAAAAAGCAAGAGAATTTGGTGATAATGATTTATTAAATGAAAATCTTGTTGAAATTCTTATAAATTCAAAAATGAATAATTTAAGTCAAAATG
>NZ_JAENKR010000120.1:0-2865 GCF_016598965.1 Campylobacter sp. TTU-622 | reverse complement strand
AGACAAAGGAAATATAATGAGAAAAGTTAAGGAAAAAAGAAGCGATGGTCTTATATATCATAATGATTTAAATTGTTTTACATTTAAGAATTTTAAAGCTGTAGATTATAACTTATTTTTTACTATTTGTTATTATGCAAGTCAAAATATAAAATCTACAAAGAATATAGTTCCTATTTCTCTTTCATTTGAACAACTTAGAGATTTTTTGCCTCAAGAAAAAAATAAAAAAAGATTTTATGAAAACGTAGTAGCTTTTGCCGTAAAACTAAATAATCTAAAAACTTCAAATTATTTTTTAGATAATGAAGGATATAGAATTTATTCGGTTTCATCGTTTTTTGATGAAATTACCGTAAATGAAAAGGAAGAAAATATTATTTTTAAAATTAAAGAAAAATGGTTAAGCTTAATTGTAAATGTTGTAAAAGAATACACAATAGTTGATTTAAGAACTTTTTGCAAAATTACAAATAAATATACAAAAAATCTTTATAGATATCTTTCTCAGTGGCAAAGCACAGGTGAATTTATAATTCCTTTTGAAAAATTTAATATTTTACTTGATATTCCACCAAGTTATGATATAGAAAAAATAGAAAAAAGAATTATTTTTCCTTCGATAAAACTTTTTAAAGACAATAATTATTTTAAAAATTTAGAATATATAAAAGAAAAAGATAAAACTAAACAAGGACGTGGTGGTCAGGTTACAACATTTACTTTTACATATGATATTCCAGAAGAAAGAAAAGAAAAAGCTCTTAATTTAAGTAAAAGATGGGGTAGAAAAAGAAAAAGTGAAAATATCAACCCCCCCCCCTATTAAAAGGGAGACAGTATTAGCTTTTAACTGATCTTGCTAACTTAATTAACCTTTGATTTTAAGAATTAAAAATTCTTTGAAATCAAGATTATAATCTTTAGCTTCTTTTATTAATTTCATTTGTTCTTCGAAACTAAATAGATCTTTAGTTTCTAAATAAAATAAAATTTTAGCGTGACCATAAGCTCTCATAGTAGAGTGGCTTAATGTAATATTTTCTTTTATTTTTTCTTTATCTTCACTATTAATCCAAGTTGTAATTGAATTTTTTTGATTTTTTTTATCATAGTCAAATTTTTCCATAGTTGTTTCTAGTCCAAACTTTTTTCTAATGGAAGATTTAGGACTAAGTCCTTCGCCTTCTTTTTGTATAAGATTATATATTTCTATAATATCTTTATCTTCAAAATAAGAGTTTTTCTCTAAAATAATTTTTCTTAGAAATTCACTACCACTTCCTACAAATTCTTTTTGAATTCTATTTTTTAATTCATCTCCTAAAAATATTTTATAAGGAAATTTATTCCTTTTGCTTTCTTCTTTTCTTTTTCTAGTTTTTTTATCTTCTTGTTTTAGATTTTCTCCACTTGCATTATCAGCAAATTCTTTTATATCTTGTATAGTATTTTCGTTTATATCAGCTTTTTTAAATTTCATTTTATCTCCTTATTTTATTTTTTTAATAAATTCACAAAGATTATTAATTTCTAAATAAGCTTTATCCTTTTTTTCATCTTCAGTTACCCCTAAACCCATTTGAGTAAAAATTTTATATTTTTCTCTTTGAAAAATAACAAAATCAAGCAATTTAATATAATCTTGTTCTACTGATTTAATATATTCTCTTAATTCATCTATTTTTTTACTTAAAAAAGGATTTGTAGAAGCTAGATTAATTAAAATAAATACTTGCAAATTTGGATTTTTAACCTTAGCCATTTTTACAACTTCTATAACTCTATCAAAAACACTTACATCATATTGACTTGGTATAACAGGTATAATAACAATATCGCTTAATGCTAAAGCAAATCGCATTTCTTTACTATCTCTACCGCCTGTATCTGAAAGAATATATTTATAATTTTCTTTATTATTTTGTTTTAAATTAAGAAGACAATCAAAATAAGCTTCTCCTTGTTTGATAATATAATCAAATTTTTTAAAATGTCCTTCTTGATTTCTAATTGAAACAAAAGTCCCTAAAGATTTTTGCGGATCTGCGTCTATAACTAAATTTTTTGACCCTTCTTGATATAAAGCTATAGCTAAATTTGCAAGAATTGTAGTTTTTCCACAACCGCCTTTTTCATTGCATACAGATAAAATTTTCATTTTTAGCCTTTTATATCTTTATTATTCTTACAATTATATTTAATTTATTATTAATTTATATTTAAATTATATATTTTTTATATTTTATTTATAGTTTATATATATCGTAAAAACGATATATATAAATGAAGGATTATTTATTTGAGATTATTTTTGTTTATATAGTAGTAAGCAGTATTTACTTTTTTTCTATCTCTTTCTTTTTGATTTTCTTTTTTTGTGCTTGCATTTTTTTGTCAATTATGTCTTCATAATGTTCTTTAGTATTCTTTAAACTATCCAATTCTTCTTGACTAAATAAATTTTGTTCCTGTTCTTTCATTATAGCTCCTTAAAAATTTTTAACAAAAAATTTATTTTTACTAATTTTGATAATTTTAAAACCTTTCTTTTTAAGAAAGTTTTCAAAAAAAATAATCTTTTGAATGGTTTCCATTTTTCTCCTTTGTCTTTGTTTTCGTATTATAATTATAGTATATTTATACTTAATTTATATTTAATTTATAGTCTTTTTATAGTTTTTGTTTATTAAAAAAAATGAGTAAAAATGGATTAAGAAATTTTTTCTTGTTCTGAAATAGCTTGTTTTGTAATAATAATTTTGTAAAGCAAAATTGAAAAGACAACATATAATATTATTGAAATTCCTTGTATATAATAATTAGATTTTATAAAAAAAGTTAAACCATTTGGAAGATTAAAAT
>NZ_JAENKR010000011.1:0-25752 GCF_016598965.1 Campylobacter sp. TTU-622 | reverse complement strand
TTTCTTGCACTTGTACTAGAAAGATTAATTAATTCATTTAAATTTCTTTTTAAAAGCCATAAATTTAAAATGTTATTATCTATTTTTTTAATATCTTTAAAAACAAAAGTAAGTTATTTTTGTGTAAGAAAATCCATGGCTTTTTTAACGCTATTGCAGTTTTTGATTCCATATAAAAATATCATTTTTTGCCTTTTTTAATTAAATTTGCTATCAAAAATGCTAATTCTAATGCTTGCTCAACATTTAATCTTGGATCGCATTTGCTTTCATAGCATTCTCTTAAATCGTATTTTGTAATATTGCCCACACCTCCAATACATTCTGTAACTTTTTTACCAGTCATTTCAAGATGAATTCCACCTGGAAAAACTCCCTCGGAATAAGATATTTCAAAAAAAGATTGAATTTCTTTTGAAATTTTATCAAATTCACGTGTTTTTAAATTATCAACCTTTATGGTATTTCCGTGCATAGGATCAATGCTATAAATTAAATTTAAACCCTCTTTTGAAAGTCTTTTAAAAATATTTGGTAAAATCTGATCTATTTTATCAGCACCCATTCTCATAATAAAAACTAAACGCCCCTCTTCATTATCGGGATTTAAAATTTGAGCAATTTTTATTAAATCATCAATTTTAGCACTTGGACCTATTTTAACTCCTATTGGATTTTTTACTCCACTTAAAAAATGAATATGTGCTCCATTAATATCCCTTGTTCTCTCGCCAATCCAAAGCATATGGGCTGAATAATTATAAAATTGATTGGTTAAATCATCAAGACGTGTCATAGCCTGTTCATAAGGTAAAAGTAAAGCTTCGTGAGAAGTATAAAATGTATTAGTTATTGTATTGCAATCATTTTGAATACAGAAATATTGAGAAATTTTGGCACTTAAATCTTGGTATTTATTATCAAGTTTATTTATTTTAATAAAATTTAAAATTTGATTTAAATTTAATAACTTATTTTTGGAAAAATTTCTCAATATCTTTAAAGTTTTAACACTTTGGTAATATGCTTTAAGAATTCTATCAGGATTTGGTACTCTTTCTTTTTCATCAAATTTAAAATCATTAATAATATCACCACGAAAACTCGGTAAAATTTTTCCTTGATATTCTTCAAATTCTAAACTTCTTGGCTTAGCAAATTGTCCAGCTATACGTCCAATTTTTACCACAGGAAAATCTCCAGAAAAAGTCAAAATTATAGCCATTTGAAATAAAATTTTAAACATATTATTAATATTTATGATATTAAAATCATCAAAACTCTCAACACAATCACCACCTTGAAGCAAAAAAGCTTTCTTACGTGAAACTTCTATTAAAGCATTTTGAAGATTTTTTATCTCATTGGTAAAAACTAATGGAGGTAGTTTTTCTAATTTATTTAAAACCTTTTCTAAATGATTTTGATTAGGATAAACTGGCTGTTGTTTTATAGGATAACTTTTCCAAGAATCTTTGCGCCAAATTATTTTAGTTGTATCCAATGATAAAATTTCCTTATAAAAACAAACAATCAAAAGAAGAAGAAATAATTAAAAATATAATTACATCTTGCATTTTTAAAACTTTAAACCTCTATAAAAAAGATAAAAACATCAATTTTATATAGATTAAAATAATCTTTTATAAAAATTATATATTTTGCAAATTTATTTTTACTTCATTTGCAAGTATTTAACTTTTTAAGATAATGGCTAAAAAATATGAGTGTATGATTAATATTCATTACACTCAATAATATTTAGGCATACTTGCAAAAATCATTAAAATATTTTAATAGAAGCTATGACTTTTCTTGTAATAATACTTTATATAAGTTATAAATATTATCAACAATTTCAACTATTCTAAAAAATTTAATAAAATTTATTTTTTATATTTTTAGAATGTTAAACTATAGCTTCAATTATTTTTTAAGTTCTTTGATACGAGCTGCTTTACCGCGTCTATCTCTTAAATAAAAAAGTCTAGCACGACGTACGCGACCTTTTCTTAAAACAACAATACTTTCTAAACTATCACTATAAATAGGGAAAATTCTTTCAACTCCTACGTTATTAGCACCTATTTTACGGATAATGAAAGTTTCATCAACACCATTACCTCTTCTAGCGATACAAATACCTTCAAAATTTTGAATTCTTGTTTTATCACCTTCTTTAATACGAATTGCAAGTTTTAAAGTATCTCCAGCACGAAAATCTGGAATATTTTTACCTTCAATTTGTTTAGCTTCAAATTGTTCAATATATTTATTCTTCATAATAATTCCTTATTTTTTGCGCTCATGTTCTAAAAACAAATCTGGATGAAAAAATTTTGTTTTACAAGACGCCAAAGTATTTTTTAAATCGGAAATTCTAGCGTGATTACCCTTTAAAAACACTGAAGGAGCATTATTTTTTTTATATTGTTTTTCAAATATAAAAGGTTTTGAAAAAGCAGGAGCTTCAAGCAAACCAAATTCAAAACTTTCTTCTTCTAAACTCTTTAAATTTCCTAAAACTCCTTCAATATTTCTTGAAATTGCATCACAAAGCATCAAAGCAGGTAATTCTCCTCCTGTTAAAATAAAATCTCCTATACTAAAAATTTCATTAGCAAAAATTTCAAATACTCTTTCATCTATGCCTTCATATCTTCCACAAACAAAAATAAGATGTTCTTTTTTACTTAAACGTTTAGCATCTTTTTGATTAAAAGTTTTTCCACTAGGAGAAAGAAAAATAAAATGAGATTTTTCATTCTTTTGTTTAATAAAATTTAAAGTTTCAAATAAAGGTTCAATTTGCATTAAAAGTCCAGCTCCACCTCCTATTTTATAATCATCAACTTTTTTATAAGCATTAAAAGCAAAATCTCTAGGATTATAAAAATCAATATTTATAATTTTTTTTTCTAAAGCTCTAAAAAGTATAGAGTCTTTAAAATAAAATTCCAATAAATGAGGAAATAAACTAACAAAAGTAAAATTCATGAATTCTCTAAAATCAAAATTGCTTCGTTAGAACAGAAAATTTGATGTTTGTTAATATCAACTTTTTGAATGTATTTATCAACATAAGGAATAAAAAATGTTTTAGAATAATTTTTACTTAAAAGTTTTTCATCTGTTTGAATTTCTAATAAATAAGAAGGTCCTGCTTTAATAATATTGCAAACATTACCAAGTTTTTGTTTATCATCATAAACCTCAGACTCTAGAATGTCAAAATAAAAAAATTCATTTTTTTCTAATTTACAAAATTTTCTAGTTTGCTCTATACTCTGATATAAAATAAGATTTGTTAATTTTTTAGCTTTATTTAGATCTTCATAGCCTGCAAATAAAATAGTGGAATTATAATAATTAAAATCTTTAATTATTATAATTTCTTTTTTATTAATATAAAAAGAGTTATCTTTTTTAAACTGAGTAGGAAAATCACTCAGATTATAAAGTTTTATATAACCTTTTAAACCAACAGTTCTACCAAGTTTTGCAACTTGAATTAATGTTTTTTCATTCAATTGATTTAACCGTTACACGATAAGATGTTAAATCTTTTACTTTATAGGCGGAAACAACTGTTTTGATAGCATTAATCATTTTGCCATTTCTTCCAATCAATTTCCCTGTATCAATTTTATCCGCAAAAACAATAAGTTCTATGATATTATCTTCCAAATCTACTTTTTGAACTTGAATTTTATCTGGGAATTCTACAATTAATTTTGCATATTCTCTTAAAAAATCTTCTACCATTTTATTTACTTGTAATAGAAGCAACCTTATCGCTTAATTTTGCACCTACACTTTTCCAATACTCTAAACGTTCTTTATCAAATTTAATAATTTCAGGATTTACCATAGGATTATAATACCCTATACTTTCTATCCAACCACCATCACGACGTTTTCTACTATCAGTAACTACTATACGATAAAAAGGTCTTTTAACTCTTCCCATTCTTGTAAGTCTAATAACTGTCATTATTTCTCCTTAAAATTTCTAAAGATTTATTTAAAAATATTTTTTAATATCTTTAAATAAATCTTCAAAATTGCTTTCTTGATTGTGACATCATTTGCATTAAGCTATCCATACCTTTTTTTCCAGAAAATTTTTTAGCTAATTTTGCAGCATTGGAAAATTGTTTTAAAAATCTATTTACTTGAATTTGAGATAAACCTGAACCTTCTGCTATACGACGTTTTCTTGCATTATTTAATAAAGAAGGATTTTCTCTTTCTTTTGGGGTCATCGAAGAAATCATAGCTTTAATATGAACAATCTCTTTAGAATTATCCAAATCAAGATCTTTTATTTGAGAACCTAAATTAGAAAGACCAGGTATCATTCCAATAATGGATTTAATACTGCCTAGTTTTTTAACACTCTCCATTTGCTCTAAAAAATCATTGAAATTAAATTCACCTTTTTTAATCTTTTGTCCTAGTTTTTTAGCTTCTTTTTCATCAATAATAGCAGCTGTTTTTTCAGCCAAAGTAGCTAAATCTCCTTCACCCATAATACGACTAACTATCCTATCTGGAATAAAGATTTCTAAATCAGCTACTTTTTCTCCAACACCTATAAATCTTAAAGGAATTCCAACTTGTCTTGCGATACTTAAAGCAATACCACCTTTTGTATCAGCATCAAATTTGGAAAGTATAACACCACTAAGTCCTAAAACTTCATTAAAACTTGTTGCTGTTTTTACACCATCTTGACCACTCATAGCATCCGCTATATAAAAAATTTCATCAGGAGTCAAAATGTTTTTCATTTCTTTAAGTTCATTCATTAAAGCTTCATCAATAGCTAAACGTCCAGCTGTATCAACTAATAAAACATCAACCATTAATTCTTTAGCTTTGCTTAAAGCACTTTTAGCAACATTTAAAGGATTTTTTTCATTTTCAATATAAAATAAATCAATTTCATTAGCTTGACAAAGTTGGCGTAATTGTTCTACAGCAGCTAATCTTTGTAAGTCACAAGCTGCTACTAAAACTTTTTTATTTCTAAGTTTAAGATAATGAGCTAATTTAACTGTACTAGTAGTTTTACCACCACCTTGCAAACCAGTCATTAGGACAATTGTAGGAGGTTTAGAACTAAAAACAAAACCCTGAGTTTTATTTGGAATATTTAAAATATTTTCTAAATTAGTTTTTATAGCATCTAAAAACTGCTTTTGACCTATTCCATTTTTCTTAACATCTTCTTCTACCAAATATAAAAGTTCTTTTGTAACTTTATGATGTACATCGGCTTTTAAAAGTGATTTTTTCAAAGTCTCTAAAGCATTTTTAAGAGCCTTTTCATCATCAATAAAACGAATTTTATTAATAGCTGATTTAAAAGAATCGCTAATTAATTCAAACACTTAATACCTTTCAAGAAATTTTATATTCTAAGAAATTAAAATTTGTATTATAAAGAATTTTTCCTTAAATACCTTTAAAAAACTAAATTTTTTAAATCAAAACCAAACTGATTAAAATCTTGATCGATTTTTGATTTAAAAACATAATCTAATATTTTTATTTCATAACTTTGAAGATACATTCTATTACTTGGAATCTTAGCATATTTTTCATCTCCTATAATTCCATGTTTTATAAAATGAGTATGTACCCTTATTTGATGTGTTCTACCTGTTAAGATGACAATATGTGCTAAAGTTTTTTTTCCTTGTATCATAAGCGGAGTGATTTTTGTATGAGCTTCTAATCCTTGTTTTGATACTTTACTATATGCACCTTTTTTATTTTTTAAAGTTAAAATAGGCTCTTTAATTTCAATTTCTTCAGCAATAATTCCATCAAGCAATGCTATATAACTTTTATAAACTTTTTGTTGTTTAAATTCTTTTATACATAAAGTTCTAAATTCTTCATTTTTACAAAGTAAAATTACTCCACTTGTCTCTTTATCTAAGCGATTTAAAAGTTTTGCATTAAAATATTTTTCTAAATTTTCGCTGATAAAAGAATGGGGTTTATAAATAGCTAAAATATTATTATCTTCAAAAATAACATAAGGATTTTGTATTTTTTTGATGATAAATTTAGCCTTATTATGCAGCAAAGTTCTTGCTAAAACAAGTTTTTTTCCTTGAAAAAAAACACAACCTTGATCAATTAAATCTTTAGCTTGATGATTTGAAATTCCTTCTTGTAATGCTAATAATTTATAGGCTTTTTCTTGCATTAATACCCTTTTTAATACTTTCTATAATAAGATTTAAATTATTTTTGTGGATTATCTTGGTCTTTTTTTGAAGTTTGCGAATTTTATCATCTAATTCATTTATATCATTACACAAATAAATATTTTCAACAGCTTCGTATAATTTTTTTTGATTGTAAAAATAAATTCCTGAAATTAAAATATTATCAAAAAAAGCTGCTTCTATAGGATTATGACCACCTATACCCTTTATAAAAGAACCTCCAAGCACAACAATATCAGAAATAGCATAAAAATTAACAAGTTCTCCTATGCTATCTAACAATAAAATAGGACTTTTAAATTCATCTTTTAAAGAAGATGATAGATTTAAAGAGCTAAATTTTACAAAGTCTAATTTTTTATTTCTAAGTAAATTGGCAACTTCCTCAAAACGTTCAGGATGACGTGGAGCTATAATAAGTTTTTCACCTTTTTTTAATGTAAAATGCTCTAATAATAAATACTCTTCTCCTTTGTGAGTATTTGCAAAAATAATTAATTTTTGATCTAACTTTTCATAATTTTTATTTACTTGTATTTTTGAATTAATTTTAATATTTCCTGTAATTTTTACATTTCTAGCCCCTAAATCAATAAGTTTTTTTTTATCTTCCTTGCTTTGAGCAAAAACTTCATCAATATAAGAAAAAATTTTTTTATAAAAAAATGCAAATCTTTTATAATTTTTATATGATTTATCTGAAATTCTTGCATTGATAAGAATAGTTTTTGCACCTTTTAACTTAGATATTAAAATCAAAATTAGCCAATATTCTGCCTCAAATATTACTAATACTTTACACGGCTTAAGCCAAAAAGGGATCCAATTTTCAAAAACAAGATAATTTACTGATTTGCAAAATTTCTTTGCTTCTTCATAACCAGTTTGAGTAATTGTACTAATTCTAGAATCAAAAAGCAATGTCAAATTCTTAATACTTTTTACTTCGCCTAAAGAACAAGCATGAAAATGAACATCTTTTTTTTCTTGAATTAGATTTTTATATAAAAAAAATCTTGCTTTTAAACTATATTTATATTTCGCTTTTAAAAAAGAAAGAAAAAATAAAGGAATAGCTAATAAAATATAAGCTATCCATATTAATAAATAATAAAAAACGATCAATTTTCTTGAGATTCTTTATAGAGAATTCTACCGCAATGAGGACAAGTTATAATTTCCTCTCCTTTTATAATTGAAAGATAAGTCTTATCATAAATTCTCATAAAACAACCATAACAAGCCTGTTTTTTAACAGGAACTACAGCTGTATTTTTAGCCCATTTGCGAATTTTTTCATAAAAACCTAAAACTTTTTGATTCATTTCTTTAACTAATTTTGTTTTTTTATCATAGACATTCATTCTATCTTTTTCTAAAACTTTCATTTGTTCTTGAACGTCTATTTTAATTTGTTCTAATTGTTTCTCTAAATCTTCTTTTTCTACAAATAATTCTTTTTTATAACTTTCTTTATTTTCTAAAATTTTATCTAAACGAATTATCTCATCGTTAGCTGCATCAAGTTGCTCTTTAGCTATATCTTCTTCTATTTTTAATGCATTTGCTTCTTTTTCGGTTTTAACCATAGCACTTTTTTTTGAAAACTCTTTAATTTTCTCAGAAAATTCTAGAATATGAGTATTATTTTGAATTTTTTGATTCTGAATATCTTTAATCTCATCATCATAGTTATTTAATTGTATATTTATTTTATCAATCTTATTTTCTATTTCTTTTAAATTTTTATTGATACTTTCAATTTTAGGCTCAAAGTTATCAATTTCTTGGTCAATTTTTGATAAAGATACAAGTTGTTCAAGATATTTATTCATTAATTTTCCTTAAAAAATTTGGAATGGATTTTTTGAAACTTTTATTATAACCTTTAAAGACAAATTTTGCAAATCTTTTGCTAAAGCTTGAGCAAAACAACACTCACTTTCAAAATGTCCTATATCAATAAGGCTTAAATCATTACTTAAAGCCTCTAAAGCTTGATGATATTTAAAGTCTCCACTTATAAAACAATCAGCATTTACAAAAGGAATCAAATCTCCTCCGCTACCCGTGCAAATAGCTAGTCTTTTAATTTTTTCTTTTTCACAAAAACTTACTCTAAGCAAATCTAAATTCAATTTTTTTTTAATATGGTTACATAAATTTTTAAAATCTGTATTTATATCAACATAAATTAAATATTCTTCTTGTTTAAAATCTTTAAAACCTAAAATTTCTCTTGTAAAATAAGAATTTAAGTGACTTAGATCATAATTTGTATGTAAAGCAATTAAAGATATATTCTTTTTAATCATTTCTTTAATAAAAGCTCTAGGATATTTTCTTGTTGATAATTCTTTTAAAGGTTTAAAGATTAAGGGATGATGAACAATAAATAAAGAATTTTCATCAGCTTCTTTAAGTAAATTTGCATCTATATCAAGACTTAAATAAATTGTATTTATTTCATCATCTAAATCTCCAAGTAAAATACCGCTATTATCCCAATGTGCTTGTTTTTCAAAAGGACTTAGCTTATCTAAGAAAGAATAAATTTCACTCAGTTTCATTTAAATTTTTCTTATAAATTTGAGCACAATTTTTAGCAAGCTCTCTAATTTTTAACATATAATCTTGTCTTTGAGTTACTGAAATTGCCCCCCTAGCATCTAAAAGATTGAAAGTATGTGCTGCTAACATACAATAATCATAAGCAGGTAAAGCTAAATCTTGTTCTAAAATATTTTTACATTCTTTACATGCATTTTCAAATTGCATATTTAAAAAATGAACATCACTTAGCTCAAAATTATATTTACTAAATTCATATTCGCTTTGTTTATGGACATCTGCATATTTAATAATTTTATTATTAGATTCACTCCAAATAATATCATAAACATTTTCAACGTTTTGAATATACATTGCAATTCTTTCCAAGCCATAAGTGATTTCTGCGCTTACTAAATCTACAGCTATTCCACCAACTTGTTGAAAATAAGTAAATTGAGTTACTTCCATACCATCAAGCCACACTTCCCAACCTAGACCCCAAGCACCTAAACTTGGACTTTCCCAATTATCCTCAACAAAACGTATATCGTGATTTTTTAAATCAAATCCTAAACTTTCTAAACTTTTTAAATATAATTCTTGTATGTTATCAGGACTAGGTTTTATTAAAACTTGAAATTGATAATAGGCTCCTAAGCGATTAGGATTTTCTCCATAGCGTCCATCTGTTGGACGACGACTTGGTGCAACATATGCTACAGACCAAGGTTTTTTACCTAAACTTCTCAAAAAAGTTGCCGGATGAAAAGTTCCGGCACCTGCTGGCATATCATAAGGTTGCATAATAGCACACCCTTGATTTTGCCAATAATTTTGTAAATTTAATATAATTTGTGAAAAAGTCATTTTAGCTCTCTTGTTGTATTTTATTCAATTTTTCATTTTTGTCTTTATTCATTTCTAAATCAGGCTCAGTTTTTGCTCCAAAAATTTCAGTCGTTTTACTCCACATTAATTTATACTTGCGTTTTAGAAATTCCACTTCTTCGCGTGTATGTTTTAATTCTGTATTTAAAGTTTCTATAGTTTTTCTATCTGCATCATATAATTCTTGCATAGAATAAAGAGCATCTTTTAAAAATTTATTTTCATTTTTTAAAGCTTCTAATGTTTCATCTTTAGCATCTAAAACTTTTTCATGCAAATTTAAAATGGTTCCTATTGTTTTTTCAACAAAACTTTCTCCTGCTAAAGTTATAGAATTAACCATAGAATTTTTTGATGTAGTGCTTGGAACTACGCTAAAAGTTCCTTGATTTGCTTCTATATAAATTTTATCATCTTCTTCTTTGAAATTTAAAGAACCATTTGCCATCATACCTTTAACAACATCTTCGCTTAAATGAACTAATTTACAAAATTCGCTCAATTCTAGATAGGTTTGCATTTTTTGTTCCTTTATTGTAATAAAACTTCAATTTCTTTTGAATCATTGATAATTTTTTCATATTGTTTTTGCCTATCTTCTAATAAAGCTTTATTTAAATTAATATCATCAATAGCTAAAATTTGTATAGCTAAATAAGCCGCATTAACAGCCCCTGCTTTACCTATAGCTAAAGTTCCAACAGGAATTCCACTAGGCATTTGAACACAAGAAAATAAAGCGTCCATGCTAGCCAAATTTGAATTCGGTATAGGTATAGCCAATACAGGTTTAATAGTATAAGCTGCACAAGCTCCTGCCAAATGAGCTGCCATACCCGCTGCTGCAATAAAAACTTTTGCTCCCCTCTTCTCAGCATCTTCTATATATAATTTTGTTCTTTTGGGACTTCTATGAGCTGATGTGATAATTAGCTCATAAGAAACATTAAATTTTTTTAAAATTTTTTCTGCTTCTTTGACAAATTCATAATCACTTTTACTTCCCATCAAAATTGCAATAAAACTCATGCAAGCTCCTTGCGTAAAAAACTAAATTCTGGAATAGAAATTGGTAATTTTATCTCATTTTCATTTCCGCTATGAATTGTTTCAAATTCTTTATTATTTTTTGCTATCATTTTTTTAAATTCTATAAAATATTTATCATCTTTTTTATAAATTGCTCCTAATTCATTATCGCATTCTTGAATCTTTGCTCCTAATGGGCTTAAAATTTCATAAGGCGTCTGTAACGAAATTTTGCCTTTGCATTTAAAAAAGTCTCCATCTTCTGTAAAAGCACATACTTGATGGGTCCCTTCTTCAATGCTTGAATTATGATTTTGCGTATCTTGTTTTTCAAAAGGACGTGAAACTAAATAGCCATCTGTAAATCCACGATTTTTTAAGGTATTTAACTCATTTTCATATTTTTTAGCTTCAAAGCAACCATTTAAAACATCTTGTATTGCCATTTTATAAGTTCTTGTTGTAAGAGCTACGTAATACTCACTTTTAGTGCGTCCTTCTATCTTAAAAGCTTGGATACAATTTTCCTGCATTATCTTTTGAATATAAGTACCTAAATTCAAATCTTTAGAATTAAAAATATAAGTTCCATTTTGATCTTCTTCTAAACGAAATAAAGTTCCATTATCTGAATTTTTTGCATAAAGTTCATAATTAAACCTACAATCATTAGCACAAGTTCCACGATTGCTCATTCTTCCACTTTGAACAGAACTGATTAAACAACGACCAGAATAAGCAAAACACATAGAGCCATGTACAAATGCTTCTAATTCTATATCACAATTTTCTTGAATAGTTTTAGCATCTTTTAAAGAAAGCTCTCTTGCAATCACAATACGTTTTGCACCCATATTTTTATAAACTCTAGCATCAAGATAATTTAATACATTAGCTTGAGTAGAAATGTGTAAAGGTATTTCGGGAGCAAGTTCTTTTGCCAAATTTAAAGCACCAAGTGATGCTATGATAAAAGCATCAGGGTTCATTTCTTTTAGCTTTAATATATGTTTTTTTAAACCCTCAATTTGAGAATTAAGATGAAAGCCATTTAAAGTAACATAAATTTTTTTACCTTTAGAATGTGTATAATCAATAGCTTGTTTAAAGGTTTCGTAATTAAAATCCTTAGCCGTTCTTGAGCGAAGAGAAAAATGATTAACCCCTGCATAAATTGCATCAGCACCATAAGCTAAAGCTATTTTTAATTTGGTGAAATTGCCCGCTGGTGCAACAATTTCAGGTATAATCATTTTTTTCCTAAGGTCGCTATTAATGCTTCTATATCATCGTTACTAACAACATCAGTGGTACTATCTCCTTGTATATGTACAGCAGAACTTACACGTTTTTGATCATCAATTTTTCCTTCAAATAATGAATTCATATAACGACTAAGAGATCTCATAACATTAATAACACGCTCAATTTTTTGACGATGAATATCTTGATATTGCATAACATCCATTATCATCATCACTTCATCTTGACCGCTTTGTAAATTCTCAACAATATTGCTAATTTTATCTATAGCATTTTGATTAGAATTTAAAGCTTGTGAGAAACTTTCAACATTTGGAAATTTAGCATTTAATTTAGAAAAAATATCGATATTTTTATTTAAAATTTTTTTTAATTCATCACATAGACCTTCAGAATCTATAAAAAAATTATTAATAATTTCTAATTTTTCCATAATTTCTGTAGCTCTTTCTTCACTATCTCTTGTTACATCATCCAATTGATGGACAACTTTATGTTCTTTATTTGGAGGTGGTAATGGCCAACCTTCTTTAGGGTCTGGTTTATATCCAATATTTTCTTGAATTTCTTCATTATTATGTTCTTCTTCAGCATTATCTTCAAATTCAGTTGTGCTTTCCATTAAAGCATCAAGTTCTTCTTGGGTCATTACTATCCTTTAAACCTAAAAAAATAAAAAACAATTAACGAAATATTAGCTAAAAATATTTAAAAAAAACTTCATAGCTTTAAAAAATACATTTTAATAAAATCAGTATTTTATTCCATAAAATCTTACAGAAAATTAATATAGTTTATATTTAAAGAAATTATGATACAATCTTTCTATTAAAGTAAGATAAAAATAAGATAAAAAGGCAATAATAATGGGTAAATTTGTAAATAATATTGAAGAATTTTTTGATTTTTGCAAAGATAATGAAGTAATATTTGTTGATTTTAGATTTAGCGATCTTATAGGAACTTGGCATCATATTACTTATAATTTTAACTCTATAAATAAAGAAATATTTAAACAAGGAATTCCATTTGATGGAAGTTCAATTCTTGGTTGGCAACCTATAGAAAAATCTGATATGATACTTATGCCTGATGCACAAAGTGCATTTTTGGATCCTTTTAGTACTGATCAAACGATTATAGTTTTTTGTGATGTCTATGATATTTATAAAGAGCAAATGTATGAAAAATGTCCTAGAAGCATAGCAAAAAAAGCTATGAATGATTTAAAAAATAATGATATAGCAGATACAGCTTATTTCGGCCCTGAAAATGAATTTTTTATTTTTGATAATGTAAAAATTATAGATACCCCTAATTGCTCTAAATATGAAGTAGATACCGAAGAAGGCGAATGGAATGATAATAAAGAATTTATAGATAATTATAATACTGGACATAGACCAAGAAATAAAGGAGGATATTTCCCTGTTGCTCCTATAGATTCACTTGTTGATATACGTTCTGAAATAACTCAAACTTTAGAAAAAATAGGTATTAAAACTTTTGTTCATCATCATGAAGTAGCACAAGGACAAGCAGAAATCGGGGTTCATTATGGTACTTTAGTAGAAGCAGCAGATAATGTTCAAATTTATAAATATGTGGTAAAAATGATAGCTCATTTAAATGGAAAAACTGCAACTTTTATGCCAAAACCTCTTTATGGTGATAATGGTAGCGGAATGCACGTGCATATGAGTTTATGGAAAAATGGAGTTAATTTATTTTATGATGAAAAAGGATACGGAAAATTAAGCCAAACAGCTATTCATTATATAGGAGGGATTCTCAAAAATGCAAGAAGTGTTGCAGCCTTTACTAATGCAAGTTCTAATTCTTATAAAAGAATAGTTCCTGGCTTTGAAGCACCTTGTATATTAACTTATTCTTGTCAGAATAGAAGTGCAAGTTGTCGTGTGCCTTATGGTATTAATAAAAAAAATGCAAGAGTAGAAATAAGATTTCCAGATAATACGGCCAATCCTTATTTAGCATTTGTAAGCTTACTTATGGCCGGACTTGATGGCATTAAAAATAAAATAATACCTGTTGGACCTATGGATGAAAATCTTTTCAAACTCACATTAGATGAAATTCGTGAAAAAGGGATAGAACAATTACCTCATACCTTAAGAGGAAGCCTTGAAGCATTGATTAGAAACAATACATTTTTAAAACCTATTATGAGTGATAGTTTTATACAAGCTTATCAGCATTTAAAATTTAAAACTCAAGTTTGGCCAGTAGAAGCACGACCAACAGCTTATGAATTTAAAACTTGTTATTCTTGTTAAATAATAACAAAGCATAAATTTATGCTTTGTTATCCAACTCCTCACATATCTTTTCAAATTCTTTATAATATTTCCATTTTTCTATATACTCTGGATGATTTTCTCTAACATAAGTTAAATCATCATCTATTAAATTTTTTAATCTATTCCTTAAATCTTTCTGTTCTCTTAAATACTCTAAAATTTGCTCTTCATTAATAAGATTATTTTTAATATCTATTTCATGCTGTTCTAATGCATCAATATAATTATTAATATAATCTTTACATTTTTGAAACAATGCTTGATCATTTTTTAAGATTACATATTCCTGTTCTTTAATAAGTAATATAAGATTATCAAACATTAAAACTCTATTTTCAAATATGTCTTTGTTTATGTTTATAAAGCCTTGCTTATTATGATGAAGTTGATTTGTTGTAATAATAATTTTACAATTTTTATTAATATGCAAATTTACAGGTAAAACAAGTAAATCTCCTTGGTTTCTATTTGCTCTTCCTTCAAAAACTAAAGGATCTTTAGGTGGAGTAAAATTATATTTATGAGCCAATCTTGTAAAAGTATTAAAAGCATTTTTAGTATTAAATTCTGAAAATTCTAAACATTCTATACTTTTAATTTTATTTTTTAAGATTTTAAGTCTTTTACGGGTATTAAAATAACCATCCCCATAATTTAATATAATTTTATCTACATCTGAAACTTCTATTTTATAAGGATCTTTAGCATAAATATAATAAGGTTTATGAAACAAAGAAGAATTAATATGAGTTGATAAATTAATTTCTTTCATACCATAATAAATTCTACTTGGATCATATCCTATATGATTTAAAGCGTGTTTAATTATACTTATTGGATCTCTTGCTATATAAATTAAATTAATATTACAAGGAAGCAAATATAAAAGTCTATAATGACGCTGATGAATGGATGCTGTTTTAAAATTCATTAAAGAATTATAATGACTCTTTTGATCTAACCATACTAAATTATCAAATTTTTTTACTAAAATATTAAAAAAAGTTAATGTTGCAATAGAAGCACAACTATCCTTTTGTAGCCACACAAATTCATAATTATCAGGCAAAGGTAAGTTTAATTCCCAAGCAAGATTAGTATCAATAGTATGATAATTTAATTCTCCATTTGTATCTTTTAATTTATTTGGATCAAGCAAAGAAGGATAAGGATGATTTTCATCTTTATATCTTATTTTAAAATCACTTGAACTAAGCCATTTGTTTATAGTTTCAAAGTGTTTTATAACAAAGCTAAGATTATTTAATATAACACTTATTAAACTTTCATAATCTTTATGAAGATTAATTAATTTATGAAGCTTTTCTTGATAACTTTTATTTGTAAAAAAATCAATATGATTTAATATGTTTTCATAAACATTAGGGTTTAAAGAAGTGGTATACAAATTTAAAGTATCCAAAAGTTCTTTAATACTTGTATAATTATTTTTAGCTAGTTTAAATTCTTTAAGTAAGAAAAGATAAGATCCTTTATACCAATTCTTGTGAGTTTTAATTAAAGCTTCTCCCAAAAAATAACAAAGATGTAGTTTAAGCTTTAAAGCTTCTTTATAATCTTTACAATCTTTTAACGGTATATAAGTTAATTGTGGAAAAGCTTGTATAATTTGTTTATAAAGTTTTTTTTCTTTTTGATGAGTTTTTTTTAAAGTATAAAGCTCTTTTATAAGCTTTAAATACTCAATACCCCCCCCCAGAATATTATTATTTTTTATTTTTTTATCAAAATTAATTAAAGCTAGTCCAAGTTTATAAGAGAGAGTATTTTTAATTCTATATGAAGCATTATCTTGCATTATTATCCTTTTGTAAGAGAAAATAGCTATTTATGATTTTAAAATTTTGATTATACCCCCCCCCATTAAATTTTACTTAAATGAGAAAGATCAGAGAGTATGAAAATTTAAATTTCAAACAATAATGATTTCATTTTTAAAAAACTAATCCTTAAATTATTTTCTAAATTTATAATTAAAAAATATTATATTAAAGATTAAACCAAACTCTGGCGCGGCGGACGGGGCTCGAACCCGCGACCTCCGGCGTGACAGGCCGATATTCTAACCAGCTGAACTACCGCCGCAAAAGAATGAAGTGGTGGTCACTATAAGACTCGAACTTATGACATCCACCTTGTAAGGGTGGCGCTCTACCAACTGAGCTAAGCGACCTGATAAGATTTTGGCGACCCTTAGAGGATTTGAACCTCTGTTTTCACACAGAGAGAGTGATGTCCTGGGCCACTAGACGAAAGGGTCAAACCCTATAAAGTGGTGTCCCGTGTTGGATTCGAACCAACGGCCCCCTCCTTAAAAGGGAGATGCTCTACCGGCTGAGCTAACGAGACAATGGCGCGGCGGACGGGGCTCGAACCCGCGACCTCCGGCGTGACAGGCCGATATTCTAACCAGCTGAACTACCGCCGCAAAAGAATGAAGTGGTGGTCACTATAAGACTCGAACTTATGACATCCACCTTGTAAGGGTGGCGCTCTACCAACTGAGCTAAGCGACCTAAGTGGTGTCCCGTGTTGGATTCGAACCAACGGCCCCCTCCTTAAAAGGGAGATGCTCTACCGGCTGAGCTAACGAGACTTGTTTTAAAAACTGAAGTTGTGATTATGCCAAAATATCAAGTATTTTGTCAAGAGTAAAAAGAAAATTATATCATTAATTAACTCTAATAAAATATAATCTTATTTTAAACCTAAACTAAAGGAAAATAGTGCGTTTTATTTTTTTATTGATAATATTTTTTAATTTTATTTTCGCAAATATATTAAGTCTTGATAAGGCTTTTAATATCAAACTCGATTCAGATAAACAAGCTCTTTATATTAATTTTAAACTCGGAGATGAAATTTATCTTTATAAAGACAAAATAAAAATTAAACTTAATGAAAAAGATATTACAGATTTATTAAATTTTCCAGCTCCAATAACAAAAGACAATGAATATATATATTATAAAAATTTATCTCTTGCTATACCAAATACCTTACTAGATCAATATACACAAAAAAAAGATAGTTTATTGCAAATAACCTATCAAGGATGTTCAAATCAAGGCTTATGTTATCAACCTCAAAAAATTGATTATTCTTTAAAAGAAAAAAATAATATTTATACTTATTTAAAAATAAATAAAATAAAACAACAAAAATTAAATTCATTCTCTGAAGAAAGCATTATCGAGAAATTTATTAATACTGAAAATTTAGCGACTATTTTAATAACTTTTTTTGGATATGGTTTATTATTATCACTAACACCTTGCACATTGCCAATGATCCCTATTTTATCTTCATTGATTGTTTCAAAGGTAGGAATTTCAAAAAAATATAGCTTTTTTTTATCTTTTATTTATGTATTTTTTATGTCTTTAGCTTATGCAATTGCTGGAATCATTGCAAGCTATCTAGGTTTAAGCGTTCAAGGAATACTACAAAAACCTATCATTTTAATCTCTTTTTCTCTTGTATTTATTTTATTTTCCTTGGCAATGTTTGGAGTTTTTAATTTCGAGCTTCCTAATAAATTTCAAAATTTTATCCATAAAAAAACCCAGCAAGGTAAAGGTATAATAAGTATCGCTGCAATGGGATTTTTATCAGCTTTAATTGTAGGACCTTGCGTAGCTGCTCCTTTAGCTGGAGCTTTGCTTTATATAGCAAATTCTGGAGATATTATACTTGGAGGCTTAGCACTATTTATTATGAGTTTTGGAATGGGAACTCCTTTATTGTTTATAGGTTTAGGAATTGGTTTTATTAAACCTGGAGAGTGGATGCAAAAAATTAAAATTCTTTTTGGTTTTATAATGCTTGCTATGGCTATTTGGATTTTAGAAAGAATTTTAGATTTTAGATTTATTTTAATAGGGTATGGAATATTAGGTGTTTTTTTCTGTGTTTTTATGGGTATTTTTGATAAAGCAAAAAATTTTTTAAATTCTTTTAAAAAATCTTTACTTATTTTAATTTTCAGCTTAAGTATCGCATCATTTTTGGCTGGTATTTTTAATATTAAAGAACCCTTAAATTTTTATTCTAGCAAAACGCAAGAATATAACTCTTTAAATTTTATTTATATTTCAAATTTAGACGAGCTCTTAAATATTATTAAAAATAGCCCAAAAAAAATTATGCTAGATTTTACTGCTACTTGGTGTGAAAATTGCAAACTTTTAGATAATATTACTTTTAAAGATCCTAAGGTAATTAAAGAATTAAGCGAATATACTCTTATAAAAATTGATGTGAGCGAAAACAACAAAGAACAGATTAAAATAATGAAACATTTCAATGTCTTTGGCCCACCAGTTTTAATTTTTTTTGATAATAATCAAGAAAAATTGAAAATTATAGGATTTATCAAACCGCAAGATTTATTAGAAAAATTACTCTTGCGTTAAATTCTCATCTCTAGGAAAACCAACTTTATATGCATTAACACAATCTAAACTAATTATTGCATTATGACGACACTCTAAAGCTCTCTTTCTAGCCTCTTCTGGATGAGCTTTATAATACTCTTCGCTTTTATGCTCACATCCTGCTAAAATATATATAAGCACTACAAATAAAAATTTTATTTTCATAATTAATTCAACCTTTTTATTTATTTTCTTGTTCATTCTCATTATAAGAAAATATAGGTAACGACCATTTATATTTAATAGCTAAAAGTCTTATAGTCACACCAAATAAAAGCGATACAAGAGTGCATATTAAATCGCTAAATTCAAACCATATATTTAATGTAAAATAAACTGTTGCAGTAATAATAGCAATTCCTGCATAAATTTCTTTTTGAAAAACAAGTGGAATTCTCATACATAGAATATCTCTTAAAATTCCGCCAAAAACACCCGTTATTACCGCTGCAGATACTGCTATAATATAACCATAATTTAGTTCAATTGCAATTTGTGCACCAAGTATGCTAAAAACAACAAGCCCTATGGCATCAAGAGTTAAAAACAAACCTTCAAGTTTTGTAACAATACGTGGAATTCTTGTAGCAAATAAAGCAAAAAAACAAACTAAAATAATATATTCTGGATGCTTTACCCAAGTAAGCGGATAATGTCCTAATAATATATCTCTAATACTTCCTCCACCAATTGCAGTAACCAAAGCAATAAATATAACACCAAATAAATCCATTTTATATCTTCCAGCAGCCAAAGCGCCTGTCATTCCTTCAGCAGATATTCCAATAATATATAAAATAGTAAGAAGCATTGATTTTAACCTAAAACATTTTACAATCAATCTTATAGTTTTTTATTTTTTTATCTTTGACATTTTGATTTGGTACTTGATAGCACTCTTTATAATTATCCGCCTTTAAAATTTTAATATAATGGCTTGGAATGGCAATATCATTTTTAATAAATTTTGGATTATCTTGATAAATTACCAAATTTAAAACTTCGATACTCCCATTTTTTAAAGCAAGTTGTCTTTCCCTTTTTTCTATTTTATTCCAAATTTTATTATTAATTTGTTCATTTTGTGGAGTAATATTACTCATTAAAAAAACAGATTTTTGCGCAGCCACACTAAAACGAAAAGAAGCATTTGGGGCAGTATGACCTCTTGTATAACCGCTTTTTTTATAATCTTGCCAATAAGTTCTATATTTTTTCGGTATATTTGTATCTTCTTCAAAACGTGGTCTATTTTTTAACTGATCGATTTTTAAATTTTTAGCTTCTACTTTATAAGCTACTGCTTTTGTTCCTTTATAACCATAATCATAGCAATTTAGATAATAAAATTTATCCAAAACCAAAGAACATTCTTCATTTTTAAAATATTTTTTAAATTCTTCACTAGGTGTATAATGATCATTGGCAAAAACTAGGCCAAAAACAAAAAACAAAATAATAATACTTTTTTTCATAATGGTAAAATCTTTTTGATATTTTTATAAAATTTTATTCGTAAAGATAGATTATACTTTAGTTATTCTTAATAATTATTGTATTTTTGTAACATTAATTTTAATTTACATTAAACTTTATTTAGTTTTTATAATATTTTCAAGCAAAGATTTTTAAAATTAAAAATAAAATAATTTTTAGGAGTTTATATGAGTTTAAATTTTGACTTCTATGCAACATTAGTTGTCATAGTTTTAGTTTTATTGCTTGGTTTTTTTATAACAGACAAAATTAAATTTTTAAAAGATTACAATATTCCAGAACCAGTAGTTGGGGGTGCTATTGCATCTATTATTATACTTCTTATTTATTCTTTTGGAAATATAAGTATCAAATTTGATAACTCATTTAAAGATCCTTTGATGCTTGCTTTTTTTGCCAGCATAGGTTTATTGGCAGATTTTTCCTCTCTTAAAAAAGGTGGGAAAAAATTAATTATTTTCCTATTTGTTATATCTGGATTATTAATAACTCAAAACATTATAGGAATTGGTGTTGCTAGCGTTATGGGGCAAAATCCTCTTATCGGAATGCTTGGAGGTTCTATTACTATGAGTGGTGGTCACGGAACAGGTGCTGCTTGGGCAAATGAATTTATAAAAGCTCCCTATTTTTTTACACCAGCAACTGAAGTTGCCATTGCAAGTGCTACATTTGGATTAATAGCTGGTGGTATTATAGGTGGTCCTGTTGCAAGATTTTTAATCAATAAATATGATTTAAAAACAAAACAAGAAGATAATTTATCACACGAAGCTATTTTAAACTTTGAGGAACCTCAAAAAGAAAAACTTATCACTCCAACTTCATTTATAAAATCTCTTGCTTTAATAGGCCTTTGTTTATTAATAGGAAGTTATTTATCTTCTTGGATTAAATCAAGCACAGGTTTTACATTGCCAACTTTTGTATATTGTCTTTTTGTAGGGGTTGTTTTAAGAAATGTTCTTTCTATTTCAAAAGTTCATCAAGTATTTGATAGAGAAGTTTCCGTTCTTGGAAATGTTAGTTTATCGCTTTTTTTAACCTTTGCCTTAATGACAGTTAATCTTTGGGAACTTGTTTCCCTTGCTTTACCAATCTTAGTAATCTTAATTTTTCAAGTTATTACTATGATTCTTTATTCTATATTTATTACCTTTAAATTTTGTGGAAAAGATTATGATGCAGCAGTTTTAGCAGCAGGACATTGTGGATTTGGTCTAGGAGCAACTCCAACTGCTATGGTAAATATGCAGGCAGTTACTAATCATTATGGGCCAAGTCATATGGCATTTATCATTGTACCACTTTGCGGTGCATTTTTTATTGATATAATTAATGCTTTAATTATAAATGCTTTTTTATACTTGCCATTCTTTGCCCATTAAATTAGTTTATCTTGACTTTTACATAAATGAGCTAAAAAACACTCTTTACAAAGAGGTTTTTTAGCCTTACAGGTATATCTTCCAAAAAGAACCATTGCTTGATGAAGATAATTTAGATTATCTTTAAAAATTTTTGTTAAATCTTTTTCAGTTTCTTCTGGAGTTTTTGCTTTACTAAGTTCTAAGCGATGTGATACTCTAAATACGTGAGTATCTACGGCCATAAAATTTGCTCCACACCACTCGATTAAAACCACATGAGCAGTTTTTTGTCCAACTCCAGCTAAAGATTTTAAATCTTTTTCATTTAAAGGAATCTCTCCATTAAAATTTTCACATACAGCTTTTGCCATTTTAATTAAATTCTCTGCCTTATTATTAAAAAAAGAACAAGTTTGAATGAAACTTTTAACACTTGATAATTTAGCATTTGATAAAGATTTTATATCAGGATAAGCTTCAAAAAATGCAGGAGTAATTAAATTAACTCTTTTATCAGTACATTGGGCTGAGAGCATGACGCAAACCAAAAGTTCATAGAGATTTTTAAATTTAAGTTCTGTTACAGGTTTATCAAATTTTTTTAAAAAAAGTTCTTTAATTTTTAAATTTCTTTTCATTTTTTTATTTTAGTTAATTAGCTTTAAACTAAGTTTAGATATAATTAATTTACAAATAATTTAAAAAAGGAAAACAAAACAATGAAAAAAATTTCTTTAATTGCGGCATCATTAATTGCTGGAATAAGTTTTAATTTAAATGCAGCCACCGTAGCTGTGCTAAATGGTAAAAATATTAGTGATACTGAAATAAATGAGTTTTTCGCACCAATGTTAAGAGGTCAAAATTTTTCAAATCTTCCACAAGAACAAAAAAAGGCTTTGATTCAACAATATATTACACAAGAACTTGTTTTGGAAGATGCTAAAAAACAGAATTTAGAAAAAGATCCTCTTTATGCAAAAGAGCTTGAAAAAGCCAAAGAAGGTATTTTATTAGCTGTTTATCAAGAAAAAATTCTTAGCTCTATTAAAGTTGATGAATCAAAAGTAAAAGCATTTTATGAGCAAAATAAAGATAAATACGTTCAACAAGCAAGAGTGCAAGCAAGACATATATTAGTTTCTAGTGAAAAAGAAGCTGTAAATATTATTAATGAACTTAAAAATTTAAAAGGCGAAGCATTGCTTAAAAAATTTAGTTCTATTGCAAAAGAAAAATCAATAGACACAGGATCGGCTTCTCAAGGTGGAGAACTTGGATGGTTTGATCAATCAACAATGGTAAAACCTTTTACAGATGCTGCTTTTTCTCTTAAAAATGGAGAAATAACAAAAACCCCTATAAAAACTAATTTTGGTTACCATATCATCCTAAAAGAAAATTCACAACCAAAAAAACAAATAGCATTTAACGAGGTAAAACAAGGAATTGAAAACGGACTCAAATTTGAAGAATTTAAAAAAATAATGGCACAAAAAACTCAAGAACTTGTTAATAAAGCAAAAGTGGAATATAAATAATGGGAATTTTAGATATAGTAAAACCTGGAGTTATGACTGGAGATGAGCTTAATAAAATTTATGATTATGCTAAAGCTGAAAAATTTGCTATTCCAGCTGTCAATGTCGTAGGAACTAATTCTATTAACGCTGTTTTAGAAACAGCAAAAAAAGTAAATTCTCCAGTTATTATTCAATTTTCAAATGGAGGGGCAAAATTTTACGCGGGAAAAAATTGCCCCAACGCAGAAGTCCTAGGGGCAATTAGTGGCGCAAAACATGTTCATTTGCTCGCAAAAGCCTATAATATTCCTGTAATATTACATACTGATCACGCTGCTAAAAAACTTTTACCTTGGATAGATGAACTCATTAAAGCAAATATAGACTTTAAACAACAGCATTCTCAAGCACTATTTAGTTCACACATGCTAGACTTAAGTGAAGAAAGTTTAGAAGAAAATTTAGATATTTGCAGCTCTTATCTTAAGCAATTGAGCACTTTGGGTATTTCTTTAGAAATCGAATTAGGTTGTACAGGGGGAGAAGAAGATGGTGTTGATAATACAAATATTGACAATGCTAAGCTCTACACTCAACCAGAAGATGTGGCACTTGCTTATGAAACACTGAGTAAAATTAGCGATAATTTTACTATAGCTGCAAGTTTTGGTAACGTTCATGGAGTTTATAAACCAGGAAATGTTACATTACAACCTGAAATATTAAAAAATTCCCAAGAATATGTAAAAAATAAATTTAAACTTTCACATTCTAAACCTATCAATTTCGTTTTTCACGGAGGAAGTGGAAGTGAATTAAAAGACATACAAGATGCTATTAGCTATGGTGTAATAAAAATGAATATTGATACAGATACACAATGGGCATTTTGGGATGGTGTTCGTATATATGAAAATAAAAATAAAGCTTATTTGCAAGGACAAATTGGAAATCCCGAAGGAGATGATAAACCAAATAAAAAATACTATGATCCTCGTGTTTGGTTAAGATCTGGAGAGGAAAGCATGATCAAACGTTTAGAAATTGCATTTGAAAATTTAAATTGTATTAATAGAAATTAAACCAACCTTATCGTTGGTTTAATTGTGAGTATTTTTTAATTTTTACAATTAAATCAATCTAAAAAGGTCCAATATGGAGATAAAATCAGAAGAAATTTCAGAACTTATTTTGCCAGAGATTAAAGAAAAAAAAGGATATCTAGTTTATCTAAAAATTGTTTTAATTCCTGCTATCTTATATGTTTTGATTTTGCTTGGATATTTTGAAAAAATTAATTTTAAAGTTGAAATTCATACTGTTATTATGACAGGAATTATTTTTATAACTGCTTTAATTTTTGCAAGGCATAATGCTGAATATGCTTATAGTATTTTTGAACAACAAAAAAATGAATTTAAACAAGCTTTAAAACGCTATATTATGAAACATTTTTTAACCATAGGAAAAGATACAAAATCAAATGCAAATTTTAATGATTTTGCTTATAATTATATTAAAGGCGCAAGAAATGAAAATTTTGCCTCTATAGGCTCTGCAATTTTTCCTATGATGGGGATTTTAGGAACTTTTGTAAGTATTGCTTTATCTATGCCAAATTTTAATTCCAATGATACAGCTTCATTAGAACACGAAATAGCCCTACTCTTAAATGGAGTTGGGACGGCTTTCTATGTTTCTATTTATGGAATTTTTTTAGCATTATGGTGGATATTTTTTGAAAAATACGGAACAAGTAAAATTCAAAAATTATTAAATCGTCAAAAAAATTCTACAAATGATTTCTTTTGGACAAAAGAAGAAATTGATCAAAGATATCTACGTGAAAGTTTAGAACATTTTGATAAAATCGGAGCTATTTTTAAACAAGTAAGCAATAATGATTTTTTCAAAGAATTAGATCATGCAATTGATAGAAAATTTAGTATTTTTCAAGATATGTTAAATGTAGAAGAAAAAGCCATAAGACTTAGTAGTGAACACATTAAACAAACAATGAGTGAATTAAGTAGAGCGCAAAGAGATCAAAGGGATCTTGGTAGACTTTATTCTGAAATGCTTAATGCAGTTGGAATTTTAAATCAAAATTTAAAAGAAATTAGCACAAGAATGTCAGAACACTATAATCGTTTATTAGATATCAGCTCTGAAAAAATCACTCATTTTGATAAAACTTTAAGTAGTTTTGATGAAAAAGTTCAAAATTTTCAAAAGGGATTTGAACTTTATGAAAAATCTATGCTCGAAAATCAAGAAAAAATCTTTAATGGTTTTCAAACAAGTCTTTTTGAAGGTATGCAAAAATTTAAAGAAATTTATGAAGAAGAAAAAAATATCGATGAACAAATTGAAATAATGAATACCTTAAAAAAAGAAATCGAAGAGCTTGATAAAGAAACAAATGAAGTAATTACAAAACTTGAAAATAACAATTTACTTTTAAATGGCAATGCGACGCAAGAAAACAAAGAAGAAAACAAAGAAGAAAACAAAGAAGAAAACAAAGAAGAAAACAAAGAAGAAAACAAAGAAGAAAACAAAGAAGAAAACAAAGAAGAAAACAAAGAAGAAAACAAAGAAGAAAA
>NZ_JAENKR010000119.1:0-2867 GCF_016598965.1 Campylobacter sp. TTU-622 | reverse complement strand
GGGTATCTTTATCATCAATACCCCAAAAAATTAATGATTTAGCTTTTTGTTCTTTAAAAATAGTTTCGTAATTTTCATCAACTACCTTTTTAAAGGTTTCATACATTAAACTATTCATATGAGCTACATCTTTACTTGCAAAGAATTTATAAAAAGAGTTTAGACCTAAAAATTTTAAACATTTAAAAATATAAATTTTTGTTTTTATTTTTAATGATTTTTTAGGAACTATACCAGCGCTTGAAAGCAAAATTAATATTTGATTTTCTTGACAAAGCAAAGTGCTTAATTTTCCTCCAAAAGAATGCCCTAAAAAAACATCAATATCTAGTTTTTTTTGGATTAGAAATTCTTTAACAATTGAAGCATAATCATAAGAATTTAAAGCTTCACTTATACTAGATTTTCCAAAACCTGGCAAATCTAAATAAATTTGACAAAAAGAATTAAGTTTTTTTTCAAAAGCTTGTTTCATAAGCTCTTTATTAGCCCCCCATCCGTGAAGGATTAAAATTTTTAGTTTTTTATCTTGATTAATTAATTCATAAGAGAGTTCATATTTTTTTTCTTTAAATATTATACTAGTTAATGCCATTTTAAACCTTCTGATCTGTGTAGATTTTTTCTAAAAGTTCTAAAGCATTTTGTAAGCGTTCGTATTCTTCTATATTGAGCATCACAGCTTCAAATTTATTATTTTTTAAAATGACTATTTTTCCTGATTTGCTTTTTTTGAGTTTGTCTATAATGGGACTAAAATTCCTTACAACTTCTGTGGCAGTGTAAATTTCATCTTTTTTAAAAGAAAGCATATAACAATCCTAAAATATGTTAAATTTTATGTAAAATTTAACATATTTTGCCTTAAAAAGCCTATAATTTACCTTTTTGCCCGTTGATAGAATTTAAAAATTTATATTCAATTGAAAGTGATTTTTCATTTTTGCAATTTTGTGCTAATTTTTGCAAAAGCTCTGTAAAATTATCAAAAAGATAGTTAGCTAAAGATCCTGGATTTGGATTAATTTCATTAAGATAAATTTCATCATCAATAATAAAAAAATCACAACGTATTAATGCCCCTTTAAAAAGAGGATTGTAAATTTTTTTAAAATTTTCTTTAAGTTTTTCTTTAAGTTTTTCTTCTAAAGGAGCTTCTTGAACTTTTGCATGAGAAGAGAAACTAAGATATTTTTGTTCAAAATCTAAATATTCTTGTTTTTTTGGTTCTTCTATAATTGAAAAAATAAACTCATCATCTATCATGCAGCCTGCTAGATTATATTCTTTAATATTATTTTTAAAACCTTCTACTAAAATTTCATCATCAAATTCAAAAGCTACATCTTTAGCGTATTCAAGTTCTTGTTCGTTTTTTGCAACACTTATTCCTATACTACTTCCAAGTCTAGCTGGCTTTAAAATAACCGGAAATTCAATATTTTGTTTTTGATCATCATATCTTTTAATCATAGTATAAGGTAAGGTTTTAACTCCAACTTTTTGTGCATAAAGTTTTGTTAATTCTTTATTGTATGATAAAACACTTGCCTCTAATCTTGCCCCTATATAATTTATCTTATAAAAATCAAATAAAGCTGCTATTTTGCCATCTTCTCCATCTTTTCCGTGTATAAGATTAATTACGCAATCAAATTCTATTTTTTTTTCGTTAAAAATATTTTTTTGATAAAAACCTGCATTTTTAAGAAAAATTTGTTTTTCTTTTTTGTATAAGCCTTTACAAAAAGTTTTTGAGTTCATTTTCTCACTTGGAATAAGATAAAAATTTCTTTCTAAATCACAAAATATAAAAATAGTTTCTTTTAAGATTTTTTTTAGAACTACTGCACTAACAATGCTAATTTCGTGCTCATAAGAATTTCCTCCAAAAAGTATTGCATAAGTCATTGTTTTCTCCTTTAGCTTAATTTTTTAAGCGCTTCTTTAATTAAATCACTTGTGTTGTTTGAAGTGCAATTTGATAAAACTTTAATGATTTTATCTTGTTTAAAACCAAGAGAGATTAAAGCAGCTAAAGCTTGTGATTTATCATCGCTAATTTGTTCTAAATGGGTTTTAGCATCGCTAAGTTCTATAAGTATGCGTTTAGCACTTTTTGGTCCTATTCCTGGTACTTTTTTAAAAATATTTTCATCATTAAGACTTAAAGCCTTATAAAATGAATTTACATCAAGACTTGAGCATATAGTCATAGCTGTATTAGCACCTATGCCATTTACTTTTAAAAGCATTTCAAAAATTTTTTGCTCTTCTTTATCTAAAAAGCCATAGAATTTATTAGAATCTTCTTTAATGATTTGAGTAATTAAAAATTCATATTTTTGTCCAAGCTCAACTTTTGCCGAGCAAAATAAAGAAATAAATACACCATAACTTAGCCCATTAATACATTTAAGTATGATAAAAGTAGGTTCTTTCTTTGTAATTATTCCTTCGATACCAACAATCATTGTATATCCTTTTCATCATAATCTAATTTCCTATCAATTTCTATAGTTGTTTCTTTTTTTATAACTCCTATAGATTTTGTTTTTTCGTGTTCTAAGATAGAGTAAAAAGCCATTACTTTTGGGTGTAAAAATTCATATTTAATCTCATTCATATTTCCCCATTTGCCGCTTTTATTAATGAGTTTTGCTCTTAAAAGTTCATTTTGCAAAAGATCTAATTCTTGTAAAATCTGATTTTTTTCATCTTCTAATTTTTGTCTTTGATTTTGTTGTTTTGTTAGCTCTTGATTGTAAAGATGAAAGTCTTTAATAATTTTTTCATATTGTAAAGGGATAGGTTGGTTTGAATTTTTAAGCTCAAGAACTTTTTTTTCTAAAGCATATATCTCTTCT
>NZ_JAENKR010000118.1:0-2923 GCF_016598965.1 Campylobacter sp. TTU-622 | reverse complement strand
CGTAAAGAATTTATTAATACTTTAGATTTTAGCCTTTGTTTTAGCTCTTTTACTTTGGCTCATCAACTTGTAAAAATTTTATTATTAGAACAAATTTATAGAGCTTTTTGTATCAATTTTAACCACCCTTATCATAAATAGGAAATAAAATGAATAAAAACGATTTAAATTTTTTAAAAAAATTTCTTGAAAAACGCAAAAATTTTATCATAGAAAATTTACATAGCAATTCAGCAGAAATTGAAGCCTTGCACAATAGTGCTCCAAGTGATAGTGTTGATTTTTCACTTATAGAAACAAGTTCGCAAATTGATTTAGCTATTAGTGCAAATTTAAAAGAAGAATTAAATGAAATTTTAAAAGCTTTAGAAAAAATTAAAAATAATATTTATGGTATATGCGAACTTTGCGAAGATGATATTAATATAGAAAGATTAAAAATCAAACCACATGCAAAATATTGCATTACTTGTAGAGAAATTATAGAAAAAGGCGAAAACAATGAAAATTAGTCTCTTTATATTTGCTTCTTTTGTTTATATTATTTTTATAATGCTGTTTTTATTTTATCTTGATCTTGGAACTTATACTTTAAATATATTTCATTACTCTATGGAACTTCCCGTAATGACTTGGTTTGCACTTGTTCTTGTTATATTTATAATTTTTACAATTTTACATATAAGTTTTTATAGTTTTTTAAATTATTTAAAATTTAAACACTTTTTAAAGGATAGCAATAAATTTGAAAGTTTTATTATAGACTTACTTTTAGAAAAAGAAACAAAAATTAACTTTCAAACAAAAGAATTTAGACAAGTTGCTAATTTAGTAAAAACTTTAAAAACTCATCAAAAAGACAAACTTAATTCCAAAATAAATGATATTTTGGATCTAATTGATAGCGTAAAACGTGGAGAATATTGCAATCTTAACAAATTTAAACTTGAAAAAAATAACATTTTATTTTTGCAAAATGAAAAAAATCATATAAAAAATGATATCAACTATGCTTATAACAAAATAAAATATGCAGAGCAAATAGAAGATGAGCTTACAGAATATGCTTTTGATACACTTATAAAAAAAGGTACTTATGAGCAAATAAAAAATATTAAAATAAATAAAAATCAAGAACAAATTTTAACTATCATTAATCGTTTTAAAAACCAAGAATTAAAACTAAATTTAGCTGAATTTGAAGTATTAATTGATAGACCAGATTTAAATGAAAAAGAATACTTGCAAATTGCAAAATCAAGCACTAAATCTTTAAGCCCTGATGCAATTTTAAATATTTTTAAAAAAATAAAGGATAAAAATAATGAAGCTTTAAGAGCATATTTATATCTTTTAGCTAATTTTTCTATGTTTGATGAACTATTAAGTGAGATTAGAAATGATGAAAAAAGATTTAGTGATTTTTCCAATATTCTCTTATTAAGAGAGCATCATAAAAAATTTGATCTTGATAAATTAATTATATGATTGATTTTAACAATAAGCCTTTATTTTTAGCTCCTATGGCAGGATTTTCAGACTTGCCATTTAGAAATGTTGTTAAAAAATTTGGCGCTGATGTGACCATTAGCGAAATGATAAGTTCTAATGCTTTAGTATATGAAAATAAAAAAACTCTACATATGCTTAAAAAAGCAGAACTTGAAAAACCTTATATAGTTCAAATTGCAGGGAGTGATACTGAAATTATCAAAAAAGCTGTTTTAATATTAAATGAAATCGACTTTATTGATGGAATTGATTTTAATTGTGGATGTCCAGTCAATAAAGTTGTAAAACAATGTGCAGGTAGTGCTTTGCTAAAAAATTTAGACCTTTTTAAAAAACTTGTTGCAACCATTAAAGAATACAATAAAAAATCTCTAACTAGTGTTAAATTTCGTCTAGGATTTGATGAAAAATATCCTGAAAAAATGGCCAAAATTTGCGAAGAACTTGAGGTAAATTTTATAAGCATTCACGGACGTACAAGAAAAGCACTCTATAGTGGGAATGCGGATTATGAATCTATAGCTTATGCCAAAAGTCAAGTAAAAATTCCAGTGATTGCAAATGGTGATATCAATGCTTTAAATGCTAATGAAGTATTTAACATTACAAAATGTGATGGCTTGATGATAGGTAGAGCAAGTATCGGAAATCCTTGGATTTTTTATGAAATTAAAGAAAGAAAAAAAATAGATAAAACCTTGAAAAAAGAAATTATTTTATTTCACTTTGATGAGATTGTCAAACATTATGGAAATTTAGGAGTAAATATCTTTAAAAAACACCTACACGAATACTCTAAAACATATAAGAATGCTTGTGCATTTAGAGCAGAAATTAATCACTATACTAAAACTTCAGAAATGAGAAATAGCATAGAAAATTTTTTCTAATTTTTATCTTTATACGCCTCTAAAGCTAGCAAACTTAAATTTTCAAACAACTCTTTATCATTATCAATACTATCTTTAATAGCTGCACTTAAATATTTCATAAATAAGTCATTTTTCATTCCGCCAAATAAAGGACTATAGAGCTCTTTTGAAATCAAAGTCAAAGCCATAATATTAATAAGCTTAGTAGATTTTATAAGAGGAATATTTTCTATAATTTCTTCGATTTGTTTTTTTTGCAAGCTACAATCTTTAGCAAAATCAATTTTCTTTTGATCTTGTTTTAATTCTTCAAATTTTTCTTTTATAAGATTTAAAAGATTTTGATATTCAAATAATCTATCATCTTGAATTTCTAATATATCATTTTTTTGTTCTTTATTTTTAACAAAATCTAAATTATTTTTAGCTTTAATATTTTTTGCATTATCATTAAGATCAATATTAACTTTAAATCTAGGTTCTATAGCAATTTCTAGTTCATTATGTCTTGGTATATCCTCTATTTTAAGCTTAGCTTC
>NZ_JAENKR010000117.1:0-2977 GCF_016598965.1 Campylobacter sp. TTU-622 | reverse complement strand
CTCTTGAAATATTAGAAATTTTTACAAAATTTATCCTATAAGCAAAAATTTTAATAAACGCACAAACACTAAGAAAAATATAATATTATAAAAGAATTCATGGACTAAAAATTTTTTAAATTTAAAAATTCTCACTAATAATTTATAATATTTTTAAATTTTTAACAAAATTACAAAGATACTTTATCAATATAAACTATTAAAATCTTAAATTAAGTTATATCAGTTATTAGGTTACATGCTTAATATATAATTTCTACATAAAATTAAATATTTTTTCTTATTAATCACATTGTTAATTTACCTTAAATATAAGAAAAATTAGATTACTATCCTTTTAAAAAATAGTCTAATAGAAGTTTATTTTATAAAACAATATCAAAGTATAAAAAATCATAATTTTATCTGTTTATTTTTTTAATCCTTCCTCGATAAAAATATTTAGAGAAAATATAAAATTTATTATTTACAAAAGGAAATTTTATATTTATTTTTTAAGCTAATATAATAAAAGTTTTATCATTTAAATCTCTTTTCAAATTTTATCACATTTATATCTTTTTTACTTAAATAAAAAAATATTATTTTAATTTTGTTTTTGCTTCTTTAAAAAAAGAAATCTTATATCTAAAATAAAAAATATTTTATTACAAAACCTTTTCAATCTTATCGCCAACTTTCTTATTTCCTTGCCAGAATCCCGTAAAATCTTCTCATTTTTCTAAGCACTGAAGTTTTAAAATCTATTATTAATTTTATATGTTTTTTTGAAAAATAATCTTTTTGCAAATTTAACATTACATTTAAACAAACCTCAATTTCACATAAAGTTTTTGTTTTAGGATTGATATATCTTGGATACATAATCAAAGCTCCAGCCACAAGTTCTTCTAGCTTTAACTTTCTTGTTCTTCTTTCGCATTTAAATTTATCAATTGTTAAACCCCAACCTGCATAAAAAGGCATACCATAAGTAAAAACTTTTTTAGATCTTAAAAGTGCATCAAAACCACTCGTAGAAGTAATAGTATGCACTTCATCGACAATTTTAATAGCACTATCAATGCTACAATTCTTTATAATCTCATCACAAAATTCTAAAATAATTTTTTCATCTTTTAAACCTTTGCGATTACCGCTTAGCACATCTGGATGGGGCTTAAATAGTATATAAGCATCTTGATTTTTAGCTCTTACTTCTTTAAGTAAGTCAAGAGTAGATAAGCCAAAACCTCCCAAAATCATTGAAGCATCATCTTCAACTTGAGCAGGAATCAGAATGATTTTTTGTCCTTTTTTGGCGTTGATTTTTAAATTTTCATGCTTTAAGCCATTATATTTAGAAAACTTATTTTCAATTAAAATTTTTATAATATTTTTTGCCCTATTTAATATATCTTCATCAAAGACTTCATTCTGCAAAAGTTCTTCTAATCTATTTGTTTTACTTGAATCTATATAAAGTCCTTTATCATCAATAATTAAAGAAAAAGGACGTGTAAGATCGGATCCTAAAAAAACAGAACGGATAAAACCATCTTCCACTAGAAAAATTTTAGGAATAAAATTTTGCAAATTCTCATCTTGTGCTTTTTTTGTAAGATTTTTTTTAAGAATATTGCAATCTATTTGTTTTCCCCAAATAAAAAATTTATCATTTTCTTTTAGTTTTATATTTTTTAAACAATCTAATAAATCTAAAAATATAATTTCATTATTTTTAGCTACAAAAAAAGGTTTTATAAAATTTCTTTTCCATTTTGAAAATCCAAAGAAAAAAAGTCTACCTGAATTTTGTTTTTCAATTTTTTTATATTTTACTAAAGTTTGAATAGTATTAAAAATATTGCTTTTTTGATTTAAATAAGGGTTAAAATACTCAGTATAAAGTATATAAGTAGCGTAAAAAATTTCTTCAAGACTTCTTTTTTGCACTCTTCTTTCGCATTTAAATTTATCAATTGTTAAACCCCAACCTGCATAAAAAGGCATACCATAACAAACACACTCACAATTCATAATCAAAGCTTCAAAACCCATACCAGAGGTTTTAGTGTAAACCTTATCGAAAAACTCAAGCAAAGCTATTGGATTAAAATTTTCGGTGATTATAATACATTCCTTAGGCAAAAAGTTTATATCAAAATCACTTTGTTTTTTACCACTTAAGACATCTGGATGAATTTTTATATAAATTTTAGAATTAGGGTTTTCTTTTGTGGCGTCTTTTATCATATTAATGGTTTTAAAATCATTAGCAAAGCCAAATTCAAGTGAAGCATCATTAGCTGTTTGAGCAATGATCAAAATGCGTTTTTCATCTTTTGGGAAATAATTATTTGGAATATCAAGATTATTATTATACTTGCTAATTTTATATTTTTTAATAAGCTCTATAGCTTTTCTAGCTTGCCTAACTTCTTCATTCTTAAACTTATAAGTATTTAAAAGATTTTCAAGTTTTGAAGGTGTTGTTGCATCATAATAAATACCTATATTATCCTTAATTATCGAAAAACTAGGACTATTTTCAACGCCTAAATTTAACGAGCGAATAAAACCATCTTCTAGGAGCATAAATTTGGTACGATATTTTTTAGCTAAGTCTATGGCTTTTAAACCTGACTTTTTTCTACCCCAACCAATAAAAATATCGTCTTTTTTTATTTTTAAAAACTTCTTATATAAGGAAATAGGATAAAAATCTTTAGCACTAATAATAAGTTTTTTTGAAATAGAGTAATATTTCACAAAATAATCTCCTTATACAATCTAACTTTTTAAATTATTTTAAACAACTAACAACTATTAATTATTCTTTAGTTTATCAAATTCTATACACACTTTAATCGCATTTATTAATTCTTTATTTAAAGTTTTAACATATAATCTCTTTTGAACTCTTTAAATGTTTTTCACATTTAAATTCTAAAATAAATTCTATATTGACTTTAATTTAGATTGTAAAAAATATTAT
>NZ_JAENKR010000116.1:0-3039 GCF_016598965.1 Campylobacter sp. TTU-622 | reverse complement strand
TTATAAGGGAGTGAAAATATTATCACAACTTTATTTTTATCATTTGGATGGATGAAAAAATTAATTTTTTTATCATTTAGTGTAATTTGTTGTAAATCTTTTTTATCAAATTCTAAAAATAAAGCTTGTCCTTTAATGAGATTAACATTTTCTTCTGCAAAAAGAAATTGTAAAAAAAATAAAAAAATAAATATTTTTTTCATAAACTCACTTCTTTGATATCTGCAATTTTTAAAAATTCATTATAAATTTGATATATAAGCACTTGGCGATTATTTTTTATCTTTTCATCATCAACATTAATCATTACTTTATCAAAAAAGTTATCAATAAAAGGTTTTAAAGCAAACAAACTAGTCAATTTTTCTTCTATATCATTAAAGTTTAAGGTATTTAAAAATGCTTCATAAAGCTTCATTTCTTCTTCTTGCGTAAAAAGTGTTTCTTCTAATGGATACTTTGGCTTTGAAGCTATATTAGCAAGACGTTTAAAAGTGCTAAAGTTTTCATTAAAATTTTCTTTTTGACTAAGTTTTATTAAAGCTTTAATAGCATTATTAATATAAATAATATTAGTATTTTTAGAACTTAATACTGCTTTAATAAAAGAGGCGTTAACCTCATAAAAAGTATAGAGTCTTTCAAAAATAAAATCTTTTAAAATTTGTATATTAAATTCTTTGTAATTTTTGCTAATTTTTGAAAATAGCATATCAAGATCTAAATCTTTTTTTGTATTTAAAATAATTTTTAAAACTCCACTCGCTGCACGTCTTAATGCATAAGGATCTTTACTTCCGCTTGGAAGTTTTCCTATGGAGAAAAGTCCTAAAAGTGTATCGAGTTTATTAGCTAAAGATACTATACTAGAAAATTCATTGCTTGGAAGTTTAGAATTTTCTCCATCAGGTAAATATTGTTCTTTGATAGCTAAGCAAATTGCTTCATTAAATCCCATAGCTTTAGCATAATAAGAACCCATAATGCCCTGTAAATTTGTAAATTCATAAACCATTTGCGAATTAAGATCAGCTTTTGAATATTGTATAGCTGTTTTGATATCTTTAATATTTAAATTATTATAAATTTGACATAGAATTTCTGCTATATACTCTTCTCTTAAGCATTTATCTTTCATTGAACCTAAATTTTCAAGATAAGTAATATGTGAGAGTTTATCTGGATTTAAACCAGTTTTTAAATCATTTTTCCAAAAGAACATAGCATCGCTTAATCTTGCACGCAGAACCCTTTCATTGCCTTCTATAATTTGAGTGTAGTCTTTACAAACTGAATTGCTTACGACTATAAAATGATTGCTTAGTTTTTCATCTTTAAAAACAGCAAAATAACGTTGATTTTCTCTCATTGAAGTGATAATAACTTCTTTAGGAATTTCAAGATAATTTTTATCAAAGTTTCCTAATAAAGCACTAGGATATTCAGTAATAGCAATAATTTCATCAAGTAACTCATCATCTTGTGCAATATTGATAAAATGTTTTTGTTCTAAAGCTTTAAATTCATTAAGAATTTTTTCTTTTCTTTTTTTGGGATCTAAAATAATATAATTTTCTTCTAAAATTTGAAAATAAGCTTGTATATTGTTAAAGCTTAACAAATCATAACTAATACTTCTATGGATAAAAGTTTTATTTGAGCTTTTAACTCCATAAAGTTCAAATTCAAGCACTTCATCATCTAAAAGACAAGCTATAGATCTTATGGCTCTAATAAATTCAAAAGTATAAGCTCCCCACCTCATACTTTTGCCAAAATTAAGGCTTTTTAAAAAATTTTCTATCATTAAAGGTAAAATTTCTTGACTTGTTTTACCTTGGATGTATTTTTTATAATATAAAACCTCTTTTCCTTTAAGCTCTTTAAATTCAAGTTCTTCTTCACTTATACCTGCTTTTTGTAAAAAGCTAAGTCCAGCATTGCTTAACTTGCCATCTTTATAAGCTATATTTTTAGGAGCTCCTATAAATTCTACAAAAGAATTTTCTTGTTTTTCTTTGAAATTTTGATGAAAAAACACTAATCTTCTTGGGGTATAATAAAATTTAAATTCACTTTCTAATTTATAATTTTTTAAAACTTCATTCCATTTTTTTTCTATGTTTGGAAGTTCTTTTAGTAAGGGTAAAGCGGGTAATTCTTCAACTCCGATTTCTATCAATAAATTTTTACTCATTGCCAACTCTTTATAAATTTAATTTTAATTTTATCTTTTTTTATTTGAAAAACTTATAAATAATTTTCTAATAAAGCTTTTAATTCTAAAGCATTACTAAATTCATCTTTTAAAATTTCTTTTGCATACCATTTTGCATTAAAATAAATAACATTGGCATTTTTGGCACATTCTTTATCCTTTAAGCTATCACCTATAAAAATGCTAGTTGAAAAAGGTGCTTCTGCTTTTATAAGATTTAACATCATAGGATCTGGTTTTGGACTGATTCCTGCACTTACTCCTAAAATTTTACTAAAGAAATTAATAATATTATGTTTTTTTAAAATATCAGCTAAAGAGCCTTGAGGAGCATTTGTTGCAATGGCTAAATAACAAGATTTATTTTTTAAAAATTCTAAAATTTCATAAACTCCTTCGTATAAATTCGCACTTTGATCATAGTGTTTTAGAAAATATTTTTCAAAACCTTCTTTAAAATTAGGATAATTTACATCATCAATATTATAAAGTTCTTTACTCCAATTAATTCCTGGTGTATTAATAATTTGATAAATAGTTTCTTTAGGAAGAGGACTTAAATTTAGATCTTTTCTAATTTCATTTACCGCAGCACTTATAGCATTTGCACTATCAATTAAAGTTCCATCCATATCAAAAATAACATTAATCACATATACTCCTTTAAATAATTTTTATATTTATCTTTCTTGTAATTTTGGTTTTTTTTAAGTTTTTCTATAAAATGAACTTGTTTTAAAAGATCGTTTTGTTCCATAGAAAAATTTAAACAGGTATTAGCAAAATTTTCTAAGTTCTTAATATAGTTTGAACTAATAAAA
>NZ_JAENKR010000115.1:0-3133 GCF_016598965.1 Campylobacter sp. TTU-622 | reverse complement strand
CCTAAATATAAAATATAAATATTTTTATTTTTATAAAAATCAAATTCTAATTTATCAAATTTTTTATTTATTTTAATAAGATACACAGGTTTTATGTTGTTAGCTTTGGAATTTACCCATGAAATGATTTGTTTTACATTATTATCACTAAGAGAATAACCCATTAAAACTACTAAATCAGTAGAAAAAATGCCTTTAATGTAATTTTCTATTAAGGGAAAGTTATTAGAATATTTTAGATAATCTTCTTCTTTAAAAACTATATTTTGATCTTCTAAACTCCCATGCATTTTAATAAGTTTTGAAAATCCAGTTGCAAATCCTATATCTTCATCTTTTTTTATAATATTATAAAAACAACCTTCATCATCTATTGCTTTTTCAAATAAATTATCCCAATTAGTAGTAATTAAATTTTTAAGATTTAATTTTACAATTTTTTTATGTAAGTCGTTTGGTTGTTTATTATTAGAAATATATTCATTTAGCTTTTGATAATAATAATTTTCTCCAAATTGATTATAAAATTTTTCCGCTAATACCAAATTATCTTCTTTCTGCTTTTTGTCACCATAAAGTTTTTCTGAAATATCCTCTATGAGTTCATTCCAAGTGGGTAAACCAGAATTAGCACTAATACCAGCTCCTGCAAATATACTTAAATAATTTTCATCAAGTGCTTTTTTAATATTTTTAATACTAGTATTTAAAAATACTTTATATTGTTTTTTATCCATAATTTATTATTCCTTTGTTTCTTAATTCTTCATGAAAATCTTTTCTTTTATTAGGATCACTAGTGGTTGCAATAGTAAATCCTGCTTGTTGGATCTTCATAAGAATTTCTTTTGAGATATTTATTTTGTAAAATAGCCTATTAAAATGTTCAGATGTCATTTTTGATTTTCTAGTATAATGAAAAAAAAGACCGCCATATTTTTTATTTTTATTACTTTTTATAGTCTTGTTAAGCACTATATCGTTATTATAACTAATGTTTTGAAAATTATCTTCTTTGATATGCTTTCTCATCTCATTATAAAATGAAGCAAGTTGTTTATTTTCATCTCTAATAAGTTTACGTATAGGGATAGGAAGCTTTTTTAAATATTGATTTTTTTCATCAAAATTATCTACATTAAAAGAAGTCATATAGTAGGATTTATTTGCTGCTAATATTATAAAAGCTGAAGGATAATTTTTATCATAAGCATCAAAATATAAATTTACATTTACACTATGATATTGATAGCGAAGTTTAATACAATTTCCAACTTTTTTATAATTGGAATTATTGTATTTTTTTAATAAAATACCTAAAATAATAGTATTATTACTCATTTACACTCCTTTTGCAATAAATTTAAACTAAGTATAGCTATTTCTTACTTATGATACTTTTTTCTTATAGCCAAAAAAGTAGCTATACTGAATACAATTTAATTATAGTAGTTTTAAATAAATAAGTTATTTTAGTTTCTTATTGATTATTTGTATGAAAAATAGACTTATCTTAAAAGCCTATTTTATCAATATTGTTCTTCTTAAATAGTATTTTTAACCCAATCAGACTCGACTATTGAAAGAACTCTTGCACTTTTGTAGATATTATCATGCTGATTTAGTATCCATAATTTCATATTCTAAAATATTCATATTTTTTCTTGTAAAAATTAAAGCTTTATTTGGTGTTTTTGTTGTATTTTTGATTTTCTTTATAGCAAGATATATCTCGCAACCTAATTGCATTCTTGCTAAATCTTTGCGTAAAACTTCAATTTTTGGTAAAAATCCAAAACCTATAGAAGAAGAGATTTCAAAACCTGTTTTTAAAACTTTTTCAATCTTTCCTTTAAAAATTGTTGATTTTAAAGATTTAGCCCGTTCTCTTTGTTTTTTTAAGGAACAAGAAATAATAATATTAATAAATTTATCTTGAACTGCTTTATAATTATTTCTTTTAACTTGAATGAACTTTTTACGTTTTTCTCCAAAGCGATTATAAATAATTTCATAAAAAGAAATTTTTTGATTTTTAAAATCACAATATAATTTTCCATATTTTAAAACAAGTTCAAGTGCTTGCTTAAGCGCTGAAAAACTTCAGATACTTCAATATTGTAATTATTTGCAATTTGTAAAAGCTCTGATGTCTTTTTAAAATTCATATTTTTTCCATATTAATTTTATATAATTATATCATATAAAAATTAATATTTTATACTTTTATATTATTTAAATATATAAATAAATAAATGTAGTTAAATAATTAATATTTATATAATTATAACAAAATTTATATATTTTAAATAAATAAAAATAATAAATAAAAATAATAAATAAGTAAAATATTATAGTTAATGTTAATTTATATTTTTAAATGTATTTTAGATAGAATAAAAAACAGTTATCATTATTATACACAAGAGGGAAAAGATAAAAAATTAATGAAAAGATTATCTGTAAAAGGAAATAAAGGAAAAAATAAAAAGACCTATGATCAAATAATGGAAATTTTATCAATACAAGTAAAAGAAAATTTACCTTCTAAAGTAGTAGCTTCAAGATATGATGTAACTTTACAAACTGTTTATAAATGGAGAAAAGTATATTCAAAATACCTAGATAATTATGAAAAAATGAAAGAAGAAGCTGAAAGAAAAGCTATAGAAGAAAAAAATAAAGACTTAGAGCAAGAAAGTACTCATGTATTAGATTGTGCAAAAAGATTAAGATCTTTAAGAATATCACTTAATTTAAGTCAACAACGTATAGCAGAAATATTAGATGTTTCTCAATCTATTTATGTAAGATTTGAAAAAGGATACGGACAATTAAATAGTTTTATAATTAAAAAACTTCATAAGTTCTTAGGTATAAATCCTATTTACTTAATTTCTGGAGAAGGAGATTGTTTTTCAATAAAAAATATTGAATTATTTGAAAAACTTAACAAAGAACAAAAAAAATATAGCAATAAAGATCAATCTAAACAAGAAGAAAATAAACAAATACTAATTAATAATAGTTTGTAAATAAACTAATATTATTAAATTTAATTTATAAAATAAATTTCTTATAAAGAATATAAATTTATAAAATAAATTTTTTCTATTTTTAATAAACTATGCTC
>NZ_JAENKR010000114.1:0-3136 GCF_016598965.1 Campylobacter sp. TTU-622 | reverse complement strand
CCTAAAGTTACACTATCTTCTCTATTAATCTTATATACTCTTAATGCTTTATGAATATAAAAACTTTTTTCATCATATAAATGCACCCAAAGAGTTGCCTCATTTCCATAAAATTCTTCATTAAAACGATGATTTTTAAGCAAAGATTTCTTAAAAATTGATAAAAACTCTCCATAAAATCGTGCCATTAAAAAGTCTTTTTTTGTTACTTCACTATCTTTAGTAAAGCCTTTACCGCTTAACTCTTCTTTTAAAATGCCATTTTCTTCAATTAAACAATTTCCAAAAATATGAGAATAACCTTGCTTGCTTTTTTCTATTAAAATACTAAGTGCATTAGGTAAAAGCTCATCATCATCATCTAAAAAAGTAATAAATTCTCCTTTAGCATAATCTAAGCCATTATTTTTATTGCCATTAGGGCCGTGTTTATATTTAGTATTTTTAACGTATTTTATACGCTCATCATTAAGCATAAATTCTTGCACAATTTTTTCACTTTGAGAATTTAATTCATCATCACTAACAATAATTTCTAAGTCTTTAAAATCTTGATCTTGCACACTTTTTAATGCCTTTTTAAGCAATAAAGGACGCTTAAAAGTAGGGATAATAACAGAAATTTTAGGAAATTCCAAGTTCATTAATCACCTTCATCCATTTTTCTTTAATATGCAAAATATCATAATCTTTACATCTTTTTCTTGCATTTAAAACCAATTCTTTTCTTAAAGATTCATTCTGCATTAACAAAGACATTTTTTCAGCTAAAGCTTTTTCATCATCACAATTGATTAAAAATCCATCTTTAGCATCATCAATTAAATCATTTGCTCCATTATAATAATGAGTTGCTATACGAGCTACATCAAAATATAAAGATTCAATTAAAACCGTTGGCAAACCTTCCATAAAAGAACAAAGACATAAAATTTTAGCTTTAGAATAATAAGTTTTTACATCCTTCACGCGACCTAAAAATTCTACCTTAATGTTTAAACTTTTAGCTTTATATTCTAATTCTTGTTTTAATTCTCCATCTCCTAAAATTAAAAATCTATAATTTTCTCTTAAATTCTCATCTAAATTTGCAATAGCTTTTAAATACATCAAAGCATTTTTATTGTGATCTAAACGTCCTACAAAAAGAATAAGATTTTCTTTTTCAAAATTTTCTTTTTGTAAATAAAAATGAGTTGGATTTGCAAGCACAATAACTTTTTTAACAAATTTTTCATAAAATTCTTTATCCTTATATCCTAATACACTTAAAACATCACAAAAAGGATAAGCAATTCTTCTTAAAAAGCGCCAAATTTTTGATTTTAAATAAGCCTCATTACTATGCTCGCAAATTATTAAAGGGGTTTTTATGCCTATTTTTGCAAATATACAAGCAATATTAGTTGTATCTAAAAAAGAGATAAAAATATCACTTTTTTCTTCCTTTAAAGCCTTTCTTAATGCAAAATATTTTTTAAAACGACTGGCAATTTTATGATAAATATTATCAAATCTAAATTGTTGCAAGGTTTTAACTTTTATCTTTGCATTCAAAGGATAAAAAGATTCTCCAGAATGAAATTTTATAATTTTTATCTCATGCTCTTTGCAAAACTCATTTGCCAAAGTCACTAAAACCCTCTCAGCTCCACCAGAATTTAAAGTAGCTATAATAAAAGTAATTTTCATTTTTGTCTCTCTAAAATAAGCTTTGAATTCTCTAATTTATAAACTTTATCACACTTTGCTATACCTAAAAGCCTATGAGCAATAATAATCATAGTTTTATCTTTAGAAATTTTAAAAAGCTCCTCCATAATCTTCATTTCACTTTCATTATCTAAAGCAGAAGTTGCTTCATCAAGAATTAAAATTTCAGGTTTTAAATATAAAGCTCTTGCAATAGCAATTCTTTGTTTTTGTCCTCCACTTAAATTATTTCCACCATCTCCTACTTTTGTATGAATTCCATTAGGCAAACTTTTAATAAATTTTTCAAGATTAGCCTGTTTGATAACTTCTTTTAATAAATCAAAATCAATTTCATCACCAAAAGCGATATTTTTAGCAATGCTATCATTAAAAAGATAAATTTGCTGTGGAATATAGCCTATTTTAGATCTTAAACTTTTCATATTGTTTTCATTTAATATTTTATCATCAATGTAAATTTTTCCTTCTTTTATCTTTAATAAGCCCATAATAATATCAACTAAAGTACTTTTTCCGCATCCACTCTCACCAATAAATGCTATTTTTTCACCTTTTTTTATACTTAAATTTAAACGAGTAAATAAATTATTTTTATTCTGATAGGCAAAACTTATATTTTCTAAACGAATCTCTTTTTGAAAAGTAATATTCTCATCTTCTAGTTGTTCTTCTTTTTGATTTAAAATATTATAAATAATATCTAAAGAAGACCTATAATAAAGTAAATCATGATAACTTGTGATAATACGATTTGCACTAGGCATCAATCGATAAAGCGCTAAAACAAAAATAGAAATAGTGGCTAAAATATTAGAAATATCTCCTTCATTTTTAAAAACCAAAAAAACAACGATAAAAATCAAAACACAAAATCCAATGGCTTCAAGATATATTCTTGGCAAAGCAGCAATACTTTCATTGCTTATATTTGCTTTGCTAAAATTCTTACTTTGCTGTTCAAAAAGTTTTAAAATCGCTCTTTCTTTAATTTTTAATTTAATAAATTTAAAATTATTTAAACTTGTATTAATAATTTCAAAAAAATTTTTCATTGCCTCTTCACGCCTTAATCCAGCTTTTTTAACAAGAGGAGAAAGAATACGCATTAAAATAAAGGCATTTAAAAACAAAAAAATACTTAAAGCTAAAGTAATCTTATAATCAATTAAAAGTAGCAAAATATAAAGCAATAAAACAACAAAAATTTCACTCATCATAAGCAAAAAAGAAGAGATCATTGTGCTAAGATTATAAACTTCTCCTGTGACATTTTTTAATAACTCAGAATGACTTTTTTGTGTGAAATTCTCATAATTAATGTGAAGATATTTTGAGAAAATTTTATAAGATATGCTATGATACCTTCCTTTGGAAAATTTTGCTAAAAGATGGAAATAATAAGAATTTAATAAAGCACGTA
>NZ_JAENKR010000113.1:0-3223 GCF_016598965.1 Campylobacter sp. TTU-622 | reverse complement strand
GTTTTGCTATTTGAAGTTTATCTTTTTTCATTGCAACTCTCCTTTTTCACAATTTTACTAAAATTATTTTTTGTTTTCATTAATCCAACAATTTTTATTAATATAAATTTTCTGATAGAAACCTAAATCTATTCTATAATATTTAATTATTCTATCACTTGTATCTATTTTTCTTTTATTTTCTGGTAAATTTTTATATTCAGTATAAGTAATTTTAGTTAATTTATCTGCTTTAAATTTATCTTCATCTTTTAAAGAATTATATTGTTCTTGTGTAATTTCTTTTTTTTCATAGCCATTATTCCAATCTTCTTCAGGATAAAATTTTGTGGAACAAACATATTTTAAGTTGTAATTAGAATATTTATGCGATGAAAGAATTTTACAATTATTATCTAAAGTTGGATTAATTCTATATCCATAATGATTAATTGTTATCGTAGTGCAACCTTCTCCGTGTCCGCTACATTTACGTATAGTTTCTGTGCTTAAAATAGTCCTTTGATATCTTTTATTTAAATCTGGAACATAGCAAGTTCCTGTTAAATTAACTAAACTATTTCTCCAATCTTCTAAATCTTTATCATCACTTAAAATAGCTTCTGAACTTCCTAAAGGACAAAGATTTAAAAAAGATTTTCTTGCCTCTAAAGTTTTCCACGGTTTTTTAAAATGTATTGAAAAATATTTAGCAATAGCAGAACTACATTCAGCTGGTAAAACTGGTGAAGCTAGACACAAAATAGCTTCACAAGCTAATCTTTTATCTCCTGTAAATGTTTGCATATTTGGTATAGATATAGCCAAAACATTAGTTGTATAAAAAACTAAAATAGCACCTAAAATTCTTTTTTTCATTTTTTCTCCTTTTTATATTATAATTATAGTATATTTATACTTAATTTATATTTAATTTATAGTATTTTTATATTCTTTTTATAGTCTTAAAAAGTGAAAATAGGAAAGCCGTTTTCATCTTTTGGTTGTTGTTGAATATCCTTTAAATAAGGATTATATTCTTTAGGATCTTGTGGCTCTTCGTAAGTTAAATCAAAACTTGGACTTTTGTTTATTTGAGTATTGCCACCATTTATTCCTAAACTTGCTACTGCTTGAGAAAAATAAATATTAAGTTCATATTGTCTTTGGGTCATTTCAAGAATTTTAATTAAAATAGCATTTGTTAATGCTTGAGCCTGTTTTTGATTATTAGCTTTTAATAATTGTTTAGAAAGCTCCTTTAAATCTTTATCCATTTTTACCTTAGTATAAGGATTATTACTTTCATTTTTTTGATAATTATCATAAAAAGATAACATTTTATTTATTTTATCTTGATTTGCTTTAGATGATAAATATTGCTTTGCATTTTCTAAATTTTGAATTTGTATTAGAGTTTCATTATAAGTTTTAGTATCATTTTTGGTTAAAGTTAAAAGCTTTTGATTAAGTTGTTGTATAGATTTATCTACTTCTGTTGTATCACTTATAGCCGAAATACAGGTATTAACCTTATCTATGTATTTTGTTCCTACATTTTTAATTTTAATTTGGAAAAAAGAGCTTTCTTTTTCCATAAAATTACAAGCTCTAGTGATATCTTCAATTTCTCCGTAAAAATCATCTGGAATAGCTTTAATATTATCATATAAACTTTGGGTTTGACTAATTAATGATTTTGTATCACCTAAAATCTCGCTTATAGAAGACATATCTACTCCAAGCTCTTTCATTTGCTTTTCAAAGTTAGTTGTATCTTTAATCATTTGTTGATATTGTGTTATCATTTGCTTATAATTAGTAACGGCTTGTGCTATACTCGCTGCATCAATTACTGGAATACCTGATGAAAATAATGAAGTTGAAAAAAGTAAAGATAAAAATAATTTATTTATTTTCATAATGAAATTCCTTTACTTTCTGATGTTTTAACTTTAGCTTTATCCATTGTTTTTTTAATATTATTTTCAATAATTTTTTTAGTTTGTTTATATTTTTTAGGATAATTTTCTTTAAAATTTGGAGTTTCTTTATCAATATAATTAATATATTCTTGTAGTTTTTGAGTTTCTTTTAGATCCATTTTCTCTGGATTTTTTGTAAGCTTATCAAGCTCATAATAAAAATTACGTTCTTTATTCATATCATTAATACCATTTTCAACACTTTTAGTTTTTTGGTGAAGCTCTTTAATAAAATCTATTACCACTTCTCTAGTTTTTTCTGTTTGCATAGCTAAATTCAATTTTTCTTCTCTTTGGCGATTAAGTTCATCAAAATTATTTTCTTTTTCTTTTAAAATCAAATTTAAACTTTTATCCATTTCATACAATGATTTTAAAATAGCACTAAGGCTTTTTGAGTTAAGAAGATTTTCGATAGAATTTTCAAAATTTTGCTCTAACTTTTCCATTTTTTCTTCCATTTCTTTAAGTTTTTGAGCGTGTTCTTTTTCCATTTCTGCAAATTTCTCATCATATTCTTCTTGACTTAAGCCTTTTTTCTCATTATTTTCTAACTGATCTTTTAATTCTTTTTCTTCTTTTGCCATTTCTTCTTTAGTATTGTTAATTTCTTTTTGCAATTGTTCTTGTTCTTTTAAAATTGATAAACTTTCATTAAGCTCTGGATTATCCTTTATTTCTTTAAGGTTATTTTCAATAAAAGCTCTTTTTTCATTAGGGGTTTCATATTCTGTAGTTAATTCAATAAAATTACGCATATCATTATCAAGTTTTTCTTTTTCTTCTAGAATTTCTAAAGTTTGTTTTGCTTCTTGTGGTAAATCTTCTAATTTTAATTCTTTTTCTAATTTAGCTTTTAACTCTTCTTGATTTTCTAAATCTTCTTGAAAATTAAGCTTATTAACTTCTTCTAATTCTTTTTCTAATTCTTCACTACTTTTTTCTAAATTTAGCTCTTCTTTTTTTTCTTTTTCAGTATCAAATTGCTCTTGCCATTGTGATAAAATACTCTTTGGAGTTTGTTCTTCTTTAATGTCTTCCATTTTATATCCTTTATATTTTTATTTTTAAATTAAATACAATTATAAAAATAAGGATTAAAACCTAAATTAAGAAAACCGCCACTATTTCATTAAAATTAAAATTAAATTGGTGGCTTATAAAAAATAAAAAAGCCCTAAAATAAAGATTTTAAAACTAAATATATCTTTTTAATATTTTTTCAAAAAAATAACTCTTTTTTAATTAAAAAATAAAAT
>NZ_JAENKR010000112.1:0-3228 GCF_016598965.1 Campylobacter sp. TTU-622 | reverse complement strand
GCTCTACCATATTAAAATTCATAGGAAAACTCTCTAAAATTTGTAAAATATCCATTGCTTTATTATAATCATTTAAACGCAAATAAGATAAAAATTCTAAATAATAAGCTTTAAAATTTTCTTCATCGCTTTTTAATATTCTTGAATTTATGATTTCATCAGCAATTTTAATCACTTGAGTATATTGTTTATTATCAAATAAAATTTGCGCTTTTTGTAATCCATAAAAAATACTATCTTCGTGATAATTTTTATCAATGTATTGCAAAGCTTCATCTAATCTAGATGTTCTTTGAAAACAAGTAAGCATTTTCTTTTTATTGCTAATTTTTTGCCCTATATCATAAGCTTTAAATTCTTCAAAAATTTCACTTGCTCTAATACAATCATCTTTTTGTAATTCCTCGCTAAGTAAAAAAGTAGCAGAATCTTCTAAAATTTTAAGAGTTGAAGGAATTTTGATTTTCTCAATTTGATCTTTATAAGTAATTATTTTTGGATAATTTTTCTCTTTATAATAAAGTTTAATGTCTTCTTCTAAGGCTTTATTACTAATAGCTTGATCACTTTGTTCATATTGTTTTATTATTTCTTCATAACGTTGATGGAGTAAGGTTGCATTATTATCATCTAATTTTAAAAAAACTTCATCATTAGCTTTTCTAATTTCATCAATATAAAGCCCATCTACAAATTCATTCATATATAAATTTATATATTTTTTTGCCTTTAAAGCTTCTTTAGTATGAAGCAAAGAAAAAATTAAATTTTTTAAAACATTTTCATAACGAGGATCTGTTTTATCCATTTGTTCAAAAGTATCCTCATAAATTGAAGAACTTGTATCATACTTTTGATTTTTATAAAAAAGATTAGCAAGATCTAATGCTCTTGAGATATCTTTTCCAAAATATTTTGGATCTGCTTTTAAAACAATATCAATATAATCAATTGCTTGTTTTATTTTATTATTTGTTATCAAATCTTTTGATAAAGATAAAGCAGATCTTGCTGCAAGATCTAAATTTTTATTATTATAGAAAGTATTTTCATAAATTGAAATTGCTCTTTCTTTATCTCCTAAATCATAAATGTAATCAGCATAATCAAGTCTTGCAAGATCTGTAAAATAATTATTTGCTTGCTCATTATTTAAAATCGACATTACATAATCAACATCAGCCTTTTGAGAAAGTGCTATATATGTTCTTAGCATGATATATAAAACTTCTGGAAAATTTTTATCACTTGTAAAAGTCCTCATCCAATTTTTAGCATCATCAATCATACTTTCTAAAATCTGTTGATCTCTAGAATCTGAATTTTGAGTATAAATTTTATTTTGTGCCCTTAATTTATAAAGAGCAAATTCACTCATAAAAATACTACCTTTATAACGATTAATAGCATTTCTTGCATCTGTAATAACTTGTTCATAATTTTGTTTTTGATAGTCTTTTTCTATACGTAAAAAAGTATTAATGTCAGCACTTTGAGGGATAAATACCGGATCTGAGTTTAAATCAAGAGCTCCTATATAAGGAAGGCTTTGATGAGGAAAATCTATGGGAAATTCTAAACCATTGTACTCTTTAGTATTAGCAATATTTGGCACAAAAGCAAATGTAAGACTTTTTGATTTTAAAGAATTATCAGTGCGAATTTCAGTATCCATAAAAATATTTTGCGAAAAATTATATACTTTAGTATCAACTTTTGGAAAGATTAATAATTTTATTTTTTGATCTTCTTTAATAAATCTAAGATCAAATAAAGCAAAATTTTGATCTTTTAACTCATTATTTACTACACCTAAAATTTCACATTCGTAGTGAATTTTAGTATCTTCAATAACACTTTTGCATGTAAATTCTTGATCATTATTAATATGTAAAATTGCAAAAGGTTGATTATTCTCACGACCTGTATTTAACACTAAATCAAATGCAAAAAGTTTTATAATGCTTAATAATATTAAAATTAAAATTTTCATAAATTAATTACAAAAACTCCTACAACATGAAAAATAGTGCTAAAATATTTACGCCAATACATAAAATCAATACTAAATTTTGTCTAAAATTTAATTTGGTGATATAAATCTTATCTTTCTTTATAAAGAATGCATTAATAATAATTTTAATATAGGCATAAAGCATAATCATAGAACTTAAAGCAATAAATAAAGCTAAATATCCATAGCCATTTTCTATAATAGATTTTAAAATCATAACCTTACCCCAAAATACCCCAAAAGGAGGAATCCCAGCTAAAGAAAGAACACAAATTCCTAAACAAATAGCTATTAAAGGTCTTTTAGTTAAAATTCCTTGCAAATCTTCATAAGAACTTTTCTTTAAAAGACTTAAAATTAAAAAGATAGCATAGTTAGCAAAAGCAAACAATACCCAATATCCAAAAATAGGAATTAAGCTCAAACTAAAATCTTCTTGATTGTATCGCAACAAAGGAATTAAAGCACATAATACAAAAGAAGAATGAACCACAGAACTATAGGCTAACATTTTTTTAATATTTTGCTGGCTTAATGAACTTATAGCTGCTAATATCATAGAAAAAACTGCTATTATCATTATAATATATTCAAATCCTAAATTACTCATAAAATTAAAAATTCTTAATATAACAACAAGTATAGCAACTTTTGGAACAACTGAAATAAAAGCAACCAAATTTGTATGGGCCGCATAATAAACATCTTTTAACCAAAAATGAAAAGGTATTAAAGAAAGCTTGATGGCACATAAAATAAAAATAATAACCCCTATACTTAAAAATAAAGGATCTTTTTGAAATTCATTTTTTAACGCAAGGGTAGAATTTAGATCTAAACTGCCTGTTTTCATATAAAATAATGCACAAGCAAGAGTAAAAAATCCTGCTCCAACAGCAGCAACGCTAAAATATTTAATACTAGAAGAAATAGCATTTTGCGTTCCTCTCATAGCAATCAATGTATAAAGGGCTAAGGAAGATCCTTCAAGAGCAATAAAAATTAAAATCAAATTAGAACTTGAAACCATCAATAATAATGAAGAAACCATAAATAAAAATAAAGGATAAAATTCACTTTTATTTTTTTCTCTATCCATTAAAAGGTATAAAAAGGAAAAAAATAAAATAATACAAGATGCATAAAAAGATACTATATCACTTCTTAAAGTATCCAAAAATGCTTTAGCCTCTATACCTTGCATACTCATATTT
>NZ_JAENKR010000111.1:0-3291 GCF_016598965.1 Campylobacter sp. TTU-622 | reverse complement strand
TTCATTGCCTTTACAATTTTAGTTCTTCTTTTACAAGTCTTTCATTTATTATAATTAAGTCTTTTTCATTTATACCATAATATTTTAATTCTTTATCATATTCTGTATTTTGGAAAAAATCAATTATTGGCTCTTTTTCAAAATATACATTAATCAATCTTTTTTCATCTTTATTGATTATTCTAATATATTGGTATTTTTTTTCTAAAAAAATCTTATCTTTATCGCTTACAAAGCCATTTTCATAAAGACTTTTTAACAAGGCAAAACAAAACATTTTTTGATCGCCTTGATTTAAAAAATTCTCATTATGATTTTTTATTATTTTCTTTAAATTAGATAGCATTATATTTTATATTCCATAATTCATTTAAAGTTTCTTTCATTGTTTCCTTAGATATTAAATTCATTTTAACTCTCCTTGATTACAAAAATATTCATACTCTTCTTCCCAAAAATAACAGCCATAAATGCAATAAGAGCATAAATAGTTCAGTTCTTTAATATCATTTTGTTTTAAAAGTTCAAAAAATTGATTTTTGTTTATTTTTTTTTCTGTTTTTTCTGTTTCATCAACTTGTGAAAAATAAGGAATTATTTCTATGTCATTTTGAATAAAAAAATCAGGTGTTATAAGCTCTTTTTTTTCAAAATCAACCTTAATGATTTGTTTTGAAAATTCTTTAAATAATGGTTTTTCTTGGAGCGATAACATTTCTTTAAAATCTTCAATGATTTTATATTCCTTAAAAAGTTTTTTTGGTAAATAAACTCTAAGTGCCACCATTTCAAATTCATCTTTTTTATTGCAAATATCATATCCAAATAAAAACCTAAGCCCATCTTCATATTTTTTACAATATTCTTCTTTACTCATTGTTTTAAATTTTTCATAATTTACTTTCATTGTTTTTTCCATTTATTAACGTTTATGAAGAAACTTATATTCTTCTTCAGTTGATTTGCTATGAAGAATAATAGTTATATATTTTAACTCTTTAACTTTCATTTCTTGTAGAAATGAAAAAAATTGGTTTGGAGTTAAATCTTCATCGTTGCCTAGTTGAAAATAAGGAATTATTTTTATATTATGCTTCTTAAAAAAACTAGGCACTATAAAATCCCAATTTTTAAAATCAATCTTAATAGTTTGTTTTTCTAATTCTTTAAAAAATGGAGTTTTTAGAAATAAATTTACAACTTCCATATTGTTTTTTACTTTTGGGTCATTAATAAATTCATCAAAATATTCTTTCCCTATCCATACTCTAAGCGACATTTCAAAATAATCATCGCTATAATATTTCTTTTCGTTCTTGTATCCAAATATAACTCTAATTTTATCATTGCCTTTAAACTCATTAAAATAGTCTTGCTTTTTCATCATTGCAAGTTCCATCATTAAATTACTCATTTTTTACTCCTAATTTTTCTTTAACATACTTTAATGGTTCGCCCCAATTTTTATAAATATCAAGAAAGTATAATGCTATTTCTTCAGTCATATTGAATACTATTTTTTTATCATTACTATTATTGAAACTATGATCAAGTATCTTATAATCAAATCCAACTTTTGCGTTTTTGAGTGTATTTAAGATTTTTTTTATATTTTTGTTTGCTTTTTGAGATTCACTGCAAGTTGCATAATACTTAAAATCTTGTTCAAATTTTGTGAAATTAGATTTAGATTTCAAACTTAATGATTTATAGTTTATACTACTGCCTATAGTTCTAAAATACATTATTGCATAGGGTGTTAAAACTCCATAAAGATTTAACATAAAGTCGTGATTAATATTTTGTTTTTTCATTTTAATTTCCTTGATATTTTGTTTTTTTCATAGTATTGTATTCATCGTGGATAATTTTTACATTAGCTCCTTCTTTAGTGTAATAATCTCTTCCTGTATCTACTTCAGCAAATAAGAAATGTTGCTCATCGTTTTTACAATAAAAAATTACATTTAAAGGACGTTTCATATGGATAAAAGTATCTAATTTTTTTAGATCTTTTGTAGAAACTTCCATATAACAATCAGTGATTTTTCCTTCTTTCATTGAAGCAAATTTTTCTCTAATATTATCATTATAAATAAATTGATTTTGATTTCTTTCTTTATGTCTTTCTATTTCTCGTCTTTCTATTTCTTTTTCAATCTTAAATTGAATATCTTCTATATTTTTTTGATTTTTCTTATATGATAAAAGAATATAAAGACAATATAAAATAAATATCACATTCAAAAACAATACAAATTCTATAATCATTTTAAATCCTTTTCATTTTAACTTTTTTAATTAAAAACCCTTTTTTATTTAAAAGGGCAAATTCTCATTTTCTTCTATGTAGCCATCTGCTTGATTTTCATCTATGCTTGGCATAGTTTCTACTTCTTTTGGTGGTGTAATTTGATTTGGATTTGAAGTAACTTTGCAATTTTGATTTTGCTCTCCTTTTTTCTCAATAAATTCAAAAGAAGAGATTACAACCTGCCAACCATAACGAACATTGCCGTTTTGATCACTATAAGCTGAAGTTACAATTTTACCTGTTCCTAAAAAACGATCACCTTTTTTTAAATACTGATGAGCTACTTCTGCTCTACGCCCAAACAAAATAAGTGGTATCCAACTTGTTTGGGTTTCATATTCTCCATTTTCTTTGTTTCTTCTATTTTCTGAAACAGCTAAAGTTGTTTTTGCAAAAGCACTGCCTTTTGGTGTATATTTTATTTCGAAATCTTTACATAAGTATCCGCATAAATTAACTTGGTTCATTTTTTATTCTCCTTTTAATAGTTTTAATTTTTTAGCTTTAATAATTCTATTTTCGCTTAGAATTTTTCTTAACATAGCTTCATATCTATTAGCATTAATACTTTTTATAATCATTTTATTTGTTCTATTTGAAACAAAAATATATTTATCTTTAATGCAACCTAATTTCATAATATCCTTTAAAATAAGAGGCAAATCTTTTATGCGATGTTGCTCATTACTTCTTGAAAAATCTGCATATAAGCCAATCAAAAAATCTAAATGCTCCTTTCTATCTATAAAATAATGGCTTAGATTTTCTGATCGCAAAGCATCATTATCAATCTTAACCCCATTTATATAATAAGACTTGTCTTTATTTTTAAATTCAATTCTCATTTTTTTCCTTTGTCTTTGTTTTCGTATTATAATTATAGTATATTTATACTTAATTTATATTTAATTTATAGTCTTTTTATAGTTTTTTTATAACCGAACTCCAAAAACAAACCTAAACTTTTTCTCCCTTTT
>NZ_JAENKR010000110.1:0-3291 GCF_016598965.1 Campylobacter sp. TTU-622 | reverse complement strand
TTTAAATAAAGCTCATTGATTTCATTATATTCTTTTAAACAATCATTTTTAAAAGTATTAGAATGTTTTATAGCTTTTATAATTTTTGCATAAGCTTTAAGTAATAATTCATCTTGTTTATTTTTATTTAAAGCATTTAATCTTTTAAAGGGTTTGTTTAAATCTTTAATAAGTAATTCTTCACATACTTCTTTAAAAGGTTTTTCTATAGCTCCTTCTATCCTTGCTCCACCTTCTGTGCAGTTGTAGGTGGTAGAAATAATATTTTTTGCAATACTTCTTTGCAAAGTTAAGCGAAATATTGTCCAAATTCCAGAACTTTCAACTAAACCCTTTCCTCCATAAGCTAAACATTGGAATTTACCTTTATCTCTTTGAAAATGACCTTCATGCTTATCAAGATTACAATAATCTTTAGTATGAGAAAACCCATCTTCTCCATAAGCTAAATCTTGTCCTATTAAGATAATGTTTTTATAACTAAGATTTGTTGCTAATTCATAAGACATATGTGCAACACTTGGGCCATAGCCCGTATAACCATAATTATAAAGATTAACACTTTTAATAAAGTCAGATGGTCTTGAAATAAGCATATAGTTTCTATGATTTTGTTGTAAATATTTTATAGTTTGCGGATAAACCCAGCTTACACAAATAAATAATATCCCTTCATCAAATTTGCCAAAATCATTATTAAAGAATTCAGAAGTTAAAGGGATCCTTTCTAAGGATAAAACATAATCAGGCTTAATATTATGTTTAGCCAATATTGCATAAGCACTATCAGCACAAAATATTGTAGCTTTGTTTTGATATTCTTTTAGAATAGGAAGTTGTTTAGTAAGTGAAGGTCCTGTTGAAACTATTATAGCTGTATCACTTAAATTTGATCTTTTAGTGAGTAATTCTTTAAAAGTAGGATTTGTAATCATTTTAGGTAGATTACAAGTAAATTGTTCTATACCTTGTAAAGCATCTAAGGGATCATTACCATAAGAGAATATTGCTTTTTTAAAATGACTCATCATGTTTTGATTAATGTTTAATATATCTTCTTTATATTTTTCATAATAATCAGAGCTTAATTCTAAAAAATATACTCTTGAAAAAGAAAAGAAAGGATTAGATGAGCAAAGCTCATTATAATCATTTAAATTTAGAGTATTAGCATTAAATATTATTAAAGAATTATTTTTAAGTTCATGGCAAAAGTCTATTAAGTGAAACATAATATAAATGATTTCTAATTCTTTTTCAAAGACTACTATATGTTTATGGTTTTTGTTTTGAAGTAAGGCTTTAAATAAAATACCATTTCCAAAACCATAAAAATAAAGAACAGGATATAAGAAGTATTTATCATTATAAGTGTTTAACATAGAGTTTAGTTCAGCAAGAGGGTTTTGGTAGAGTAAAGCATTAGTACTTCTATCTTTTAAGTTGATATTAATATTATCTTCTGATTTGATGAGTTGATATTTTGTATTAATTTTTATTTTGCTTAAAGCATCTTTTAAGGCAATATCTTTTAAAGAATTTAAATTTTTATCAAAGAGTTCTTTTAAAAACATTAAAGTCCCCATCCATCACTAACTACTAAAGTTTGCCCAGTGATAAATTTACTTGCATCACTAAGTAAAAATACCAAAGTTCCGCATAAATCACTTGCTTCTAGCATTCCTTTACTCGCACAACACTTTCTATAAGCGTCCAAAAAAATCTGTGGTTGATTATCTAAAATTCCACCCGCTGCTAAGGTATTAACACGGATATTAGTATTAAAAAGTTCTTTAGCAAGCCATACACCCAAATGATTAATTCCTGCTTTAATCACACTATATTCAAGCGAACTTTGCATACTAGTATTTTTATAATTTTCAAATTTAGGAGCATATACACCCATAATAGAGCTAAGATTAATAATATTTCCATAGCCTTGCTTTTTAAAATATTTTACAAATTCTTGAGCAGCCAAAATAAAACCGCCAAGATGTAAATTTAAATTTTCACAAAGCTCTTCATAGCTCAATTCATAATAAGATGTTTTTCCCCAATTTTTTCCACAAGGATAAGAAGAATTAACAAAAGCATCGATTTTTTGATATTTTTGTTTAGTTTTTAAAATAGCTTCATTAAGACTTTCTTTAGAAGTGATATCAAGCTTAATGCTTAAAAGTTCTTGATTAAATTCTTTGTTTAATTTTTCTTTTAAATCTTTTAAACACTCCTCATTGATATCTGCTAAAACTGCAATGCCTTTATTTTTTAAAATAGCCCTACAAAGCTCTTTTCCTATACGCCCACAAGCTCCTACAACAAAAATAATCTTTTCTTCAAGCATTAAAATTCCTCTGGTTTTAAATTTCTTTCTTTAATTAAAAATTCAACTATTTTAAAATCAAGCTCACTATCTACATCAAAAGCTGTATTTTCTTCCATAATATAAAGAGAAGTTTGTTTTCCAAATAAATCATCACTCTTGAGTATTCTTTCACGTTTAAACATATAAATACTTGCATTCATATCAAAACATTTTGGCGCACTTTGGCGTGTTGTAAAAGAACCTTGTTTTGATCTTTTAACCTCATCATTGTCAAGCTCTATTAAATTAAAATAAGGATTACGCCTTGCTGGTGTTGCAGTAATTAAAACTTCTTTATTTTCTTTTACAAATAATTCATAAGCTTTTTTTATATCTTTACTTGTTCTAAGAGGAGCTGAGGCATCTAAATCTACTAAAATATCAAATTTTATACCAAAATATTTCTCACTTCTTAAAAGTGCATCACGCATCACAGGAATTTTTGGTGCATTATCACTTGCAAGATGTGCTTCTCTTTTAAAAAAAACTTCAGCTTTGTATTTTAATGCGACATTTGCTATCTCATCACTATCTGTACTTATAACTATATGTTTAAAAAGCTTTGAATTTCTTGCTTGTATGATACTATAAGCAATCATTTCAAGATTATTAATTTTTTTAATATTTTTATTTAAAACTCCTTTAGAACCACCTCTTGCACAAATTGTGCATAAAATTTCAGCCATTTTTAACCTCATCGCAAATTTTTAACACATCTAAAGCCTCATCTAAAGAACATAAATTTTTATCATTATTTAATATAGCTTTATGCATTGATTCTAAAGTTAAAATAGTATCGCTTTTATAAATTTGTGTTTTAATGCTTTTATCCTCATTATAAATTTTTAAAATACCTTGGATTAAATCGGCTTCATAACTTTTTTTTGGAGTATGAATAATAATTTTTCTTTGAGTAAGCTTAGAAA
>NZ_JAENKR010000010.1:0-27891 GCF_016598965.1 Campylobacter sp. TTU-622 | reverse complement strand
GTCAATGAACAAATAAAAGAACATCTTAAATCTTCGCCACACTTTATAGATCTTGAACCTTACTTCTCTTTTGATACCATATATCAAGGTTTAGGGGTCGATAGGATTTCTGCTTGTTATACTATAACAGATGGGGTAGTAGTTGATGCAGGGAGTGCAATAAGTGTTGATATTGTTTCAAATTCTATTCACTTGGGTGGTTTTATTTTGCCAGGAATTGCTAACTTTCGCAAAATCTTTTCGCATATTTCTCCAAGATTAAAATGCGAATTAAATACTCAAGTAAGTTTTGATGCTTTTCCACAAAAAACAATGGATGCCTTAAGTTATGGCGTATTCAAAGGGATTTATTTGCTTATCAAAGATGTTGCCAAAAATAAAAAAATTTATTTTACCGGCGGAGATGGGCAATTTCTTGCTAATTTTTTTGAATTTTCAATCTATGATAAACTTTTAATTTTTAGAGGAATGAAAAAAGTACTTCAAGAAAATCCTAGCTTATTATCTAGTTAATGTTACAAAAATACTCTCTTAATAATATATTATTATTTTATTTAATTTATTTATAAAATAAATTAAATTAAACTTTTACTAAACTTATCCAAAAAAAACAAGGAAGAAAGTGAATCAGGAATTTGACGTATTAATTATTGGAGCTGGGATCTCTGGTGCAGCATTATTTCATCAAATTGCAAAATATACAAATATTAAAAATATTGCTTTAGTAGAAAAATATAATGTACCAGCTAGTTTAAATAGCAAAAGCACAAGTAATTCTCAAACTATACATTGTGGCGATATTGAAACAAATTACACTTTGGAAAAGGCAAAAAAAGTAAAAATTAGTGCTGATATGATTATAAAATATGGTCTATTGCAAAATGCACAAAATAAATTTATGTTTTCTCATCAAAAAATGGTTCTAGGTGTAGGAGATACTGAATGTGACTTTATAAAAAAACGCTATGAAGAATTTAAAGAACTTTATCCTTATATTAAGCTATTTGATAAAGATAAAATAAAAAAAATCGAACCAAAAGTTGCTTTAGGACCTGATGGAGTTAATACAAGAAAAGAAAATATCTTAGCCATTGGGGTTGAAAAAGATGAAATTTTCACAACTGTTGATTTTGAAAAAATGAGCTACAGCCTCATTGAGCAAGCTCAAAAACAAAATAAAAATACTGCTGTGATTTTTAATCAAGAAATTGTCCATATAGAAAAAAAAGATGATATCTTTATTGCAAGAAGTTCTGATTTTAAAGAATATAGAGCTAAATTTGTAGTTGTAAATGCAGGAGCTCATTCTTTATATCTAGCACATAAAATGAATTTAGGTCTTGATAAATCTTGTTGGCCAGTCGCTGGAAGTTTTTATTTGACAAAAAAAAGACTTTTAAATGGAAAAGTTTATACCGTTCAAAACCCAAAACTTCCTTTTGCAGCACTTCACGGGGATCCAGATTTAATGGCAGATATGAATACACGTTTTGGACCAACCGCTCTTGTTATACCAAAATTGGAACGTTATAAAGGTTTAAAATCTGTTCCTGAATTTTTTGAAGCTTTAAAGTTAGATAAAACTGTTTTAAAAGTATGTATAAAAATGTTAAAAGATCCAACAATTCGTAATTATATATTTTATAATTATCTTTTTGAAATCCCTTTTATTAATAAAAAAGTATTTGCTAAAGATATAAGAAAAATTATCCCTTCACTTAAAACTGATGATATTTTTTATGCTAAAGGTTTTGGTGGAATTCGTCCGCAAGTCGTTGATAAAAATAAAGAAGAACTTATGTTAGGAGAGTCAAGTATTAATGATATACCAGGTATAATTTTTAATATGACTCCAAGCCCAGGTGCAACAAGTTGCTTATACAATGCTCAAAGAGATATAAAAATAATATGTGAGTATTTAGGAACATATCTTGATGAAGATAAATTAAATTCGGAATTATTAAATTAAAAGGATATCTATGATAAAAAAAACAAAAATTGTTGCAACGATAGGTCCAGCAAGCGAAGATGAAAATACTTTACGCCAAATGATTATTAAAGGAGTCAATGTTTTTAGACTAAATTTTTCACACGGCAACCATGAATATCACAAAAAAAATTTAATAACAATTAGAAAAGTTAGTCAAGAACTTAATATAAGAGTTGGAATTCTTCAAGATATTAGTGGACCCAAAATTAGAACTAAAGAATTAAAAGAGGCTTTCAATCTTAAAAAAGATGATAGACTTGATTTTTATAAAGAAGAAATTCTTGGAGAAAAAATTAATGATAAACATTATAAAATTAGTATAAATCACCCAGAAATTCTTGATATGTTAAAAATTGATGATTATATTTATCTTTATGATGGAAGTATTCGAGTTAAAGTCTCTTGCATTGAAAAAAAATATATACAAACCATAGTTGAAAATGATGGATTTTTAAATTCAAATAAAGGAATTAATTTTCCGAATACTAAAATAAATATTGATGTTATTACACGCAAAGATAAAGAGGATTTATTTTGGGGCATAGAAAATGAAGTAGATTTTTTAGCCATTTCTTTTGTTCAAAATGCTCACGATATTAAAGAAGTAAAGAAAATTTTAAAAGATAACAACTCAAAAATAGCTATTTTTGCTAAAATAGAAAAATTTGATGCTGTAGAAAATATAGATGAAATTATAGATTCAAGCGATGGAATTATGGTAGCTAGAGGAGATCTTGGGATAGAGGTTCCTTATTATAAAGTTCCAAATATACAAAAAAGAATCATTCAAAAAGCCAATAATGCAAGTAAACCTGTAATTACAGCAACACAAATGCTTTTTTCTCTTGCTAAAAGCAAAACGGCTACAAGAGCTGAAATTTCAGATGTTGCTAATGCAGTTTTAGATGGAACAGACGCTGTCATGCTAAGTGAAGAAAGTGCTGTAGGAATAGATCCTGTTAATGCTGTTGATATTATGAGTAAAACTATTATAGAAATAGAAAAAACTTATCCCTATAATAAATTTAACACTTTTGATTATAAGGATGACACAGATAAAATAATGCAATCAAGTGCCCATTTAGCAAAAGATTTAAAAGTAGATGCTATATTTGCATTAACTAGTAGTGGAAAATCAGCAATTAAAATGGCAAGATATAGACCAAATATGCCAATTATTGCTATAGCTCATTCTGAAAAAACTTTAAATTTTTTAAGTATTGTATGGGGAGTTCATCCTGCCATTTTAGTTAATAAAAGTGAAAATCTTAATACCTTATTAAAAGATTCCATACGATCAAGTGTTCAAAAAGGTTTTATAGATAAAAGTAAATGTTATATATTAACTGCAGGTTTTCCAACTGGAGTAGAAGGATCAAGCAATCTTATCCGCATACTTAAAGAAGAACAAATAACTCATTATCTTGATTGATAAAATCAAGATTTTAATTTTTATAAGAAATATAAGCTAATTCTTGTAAAGAATAATTTGCTTTTTTAATATAAGAAAATCCTTGTTCTTTTAAAAATTCTAATAGAATTTTTTCCATAACTTGAGTGCTTTTGATTATTTCATCTGAAATCTTAAAACTCATCTGCTCTATCCTTTTTGGAACGCAGGCTAAAATTTTAGTTTCAGGTAAATCCCCTAAAAGTTCCATATATTGCAAAGTTTGAAGCATTTCAACTTCATGAGCACTTCCGCTCCATTTAATTTTATTGGGCATAGCATCATAAGGGAAAAAAAATACTTCTCCGATATTTGAATCATCAGCTTCAATACAATCAAGAATAATTACTTTATCATATTTGGCAATAATATAACTCAATTGCAAAGCCAAAGTTCCTCCATCAATAAAATCTAAAATATATTCTTTTGGATGGGAAAACTCATAATTTTTTTCAAGTAGTTTGCAAAGATGAACGCCTAAGCCTTCATCTGCAAACATAATATTGCCAATACCTAAAATAAGAAATTTCAATGTTTTTCTTTTACAAATTTATATCCACTAACGATAGCATCCATAGCACCATCTTTGCCTTTTATTGCATTGAAAATTGCCATATAAATATGCACTGGAGCAAAAATTATAATCACCCACATTAAAATTCTATGATAAGTCCTTACATCAGCTAAACCACCCATTGCAGCTTCAAGCGGTCTTAATATATTATATAAAATTCCACCTAAACCCTCGTGATAAGTATGAGTATAAAGAATAAGTCCAGTTAAAATAATACCTAATATTACAAGATAAAACAAAAAATAAGTCACAAATTGCAAAGGATTATAAACTCCTTGTAAATGGGGATGTTTTCCTAAAAAAATATAAAATTTTATTTGTTCTATCCATAACTTAATATTAAAAATATCCCATATACTTTTACGTTCTTTAGCACTTACCTTATCGCAAAAAAATAAATATATTTTAAAAATAATACAAGCGATCAAAATAAAGCCTACTGCTTGATGCACTAAGCGATATTTTGCTTGCATAAAATTAATAGGCTCACCATTGCTAATAGGACTTTGAAATACATAAGATAAATAATACCCTGTTCCTACTAAAATCACAATAGCAATAGCACGAATCCAATGTGTTAAACGTAAGCCTATACTAAATTCATATTCTGCTTTTCGAAGTTTATCATCTTTAAAATTTTGATTAAACATAAAAGCCTCCTATAAATTTACATTGACTTTATATTCACTTAAATTATTACCTTTTGTATCCATAACATGAACAGCACAAGCAATACAAGGATCATAAGAATGAATTTTTCTAATAATTTCAAGTGGCTGCTTTACATCAGCAATTTTTAAGCCTATTAAACATTGTTCATAGCTTCCACCTACTCCTTTGGCATCTTTTGGACTTGCATTCCAAGTTGATGGAACTACCGCTTGCCAATTTTCAATTACTCCATTTTTAATACGACACCAATGACTTAATGCTCCACGAGGTACATGTCCCATATAATGACCTTTATATTCTTTAGAATTATCAATTACATATGGAGCACAAGTACTTTGATCTATCTTTAAATTTTCTACCAAATTATCAAAAGCTCTTAAAGCATTATTTGCTACTATTTTTGCTTCTAAACAACGAGCTGCTGTTCTTCCAAGCGTGCTAAATATAGCATTTAAAGGAAGTCCTGTTTCTTTTAAAAATTCATCTACAATAGGAATAACATTTTTATTGCCTTTAGCATAATTAATTACAATATTTGCTAAAGGTCCTACTTGCATAGGTTCTCCATCATATCTTGGTGCTTTAATCCAGCTATATTTACCTTTAGTATCAAATACTTTAGAAGATACCTTATTTCCTTTGTGATCTATGCTTTCACCATCTATTAGACCTGTATAATTTGGATTAGTTTTTCCATCATAAGGATGCAAAGCTTCATTATCTGCGTACCAAGAGTGAGTTGCTTCTTCTGTAATCTTATCCTCATCAACTTCATAAACCTTACTTAAATCACCATTTTTAATAATACCACTTTCAAAAAGCCATTCATTTCTTCCAAGTTGAAATTCTTTAAAAGTATAAAGATTTGAAACACCTACATCATTTAAGACACTTGCTTCATTTGCATAAGCCTTAGCTGCCATAACAAGATCAGGATAATAAGCACGATTAACAAAATCTGCAACTTCTTGAAATTTACTCATATATTCACCCATTCTAGAAGGAGATGATAAATCCATTACACAAGTTACTCCCCCTACGGTTAAACTTTGAGGATGCGGATTTTTAGCACCAAAAATAGCCATACACTGAGCAATTGTTCTTTGTATTCTTAAGCACTCAAGATAATGAGAAAGCACTATAAGATTTTGTTCTGGGCTTAGACGATAAGTTGGATGTCCATAATAAGCATTAGCAAAAGGACCTAAATTTCCTTTATCAACAAAAGTTTTAAGTCTTTGTTGTACTTCTAAAAGTTTATCTGCTCCTGTTGCATAAGGATTAGAAGTATAATCAAATGCAATATCACTAGCTTTTTTTACATCAGCACTTAAAGCACTTACAACATCAGCCCAATCAAGACCATGAAGTTGATAAAAATGAACTATATGATCATGTAAAAATAAAGCAGCATTCATTAAAGTTCTAGTAAGCAAAGCATTAAGCGGAGGAGTAATCCCTAAAGCATTTTCAACAGCAACAATTCCTGCCTTATAATGAGAAAAGGTGCAAACTCCACAAATTCTTTGGGTCATAAAACCAGCATCTCTTGGATCACGTCCTTTAACAATAACCTCAATACCGCGCCATAAGGTTGAACCCGCATAAGCTTCTTTTACTATATTGTTTTCATCAACAACAACCTCAACTCTTAAATGTCCTTCAATTCTTGTAATTGGATCTACAATAATTTTTTGATTCATTATTATTCCTTGTCTTTTTGTGCAGAAGATATAATAGCGTGTGCCGCAATTGCAACACCTGTAAGAGTAAGAACCCCTATACCAATTTTATCAGAAACACTATCAGCACCTAAACCAAATACTGTATCAAATTTGCGACTTGCCATAGGTTCTTCAAATGGCCCCATAGTATCCCAAAAATCAGGCTCTGAACAACCTATACAACCATGTCCAGCTTGAATAGGCCATGAAGTATGTTGATTAAACCTTTCTCTTGAGCAATTATTAAAAGTATAAGGTCCTTTGCAACCTACTTTATAAAGACAATAACCATTTTTAGCACCCTCATCTCCAAAAGAATGGACAAATTCACCTGCATCAAAATGCCCTCTTCTTTCGCAAAGGTCGTGAATTCTTAAACCATAAGCCCATTTTGGTCTATTATAAACATCTAAAGATGGAAGTTCTCCAAAAAGTATATAATGTAAAACATTTCCTACAATATTTTTTTCACTAGGAGGGCAACCAGGGATATTAATAACAGTTTTATTTGTTATTTTCGATAAAGCTTTAGAATTACTTGGATTTGGTCTTGCTGCTTGAATTCCTCCAAAGGATGAGCATGTTCCTATAGCAAAAATAGCTAAAGCATTTTCACTTGCTTCTTTTGCTATTTCAAATCCACTCTTTCCTTTTGGGCCTATAGTTAAAAAATACTCTGTGTCTCCGGAAGGAATACCTCCTTCTACCATTAAAATATATTTATTTTTATATTTAACAATAGCATTTTCTAAATTCTCTTCAGCTTGCCAACCTGCTGCTGCCATAATAGTTTCATGATACTCTAAAGAAATATAATCAAAAATCAAACTATCAATAGTTGGTGTATCCGTTCTTAATAAACTCTCTGAACAACCTGTACATTCTGCCATATGCAACCATATAACAGGAAGTCTATCAGCCAATTCAGCAGCACGAGCTACTACAGGAGTAAAGCTTGCTGGTAGCGCCAAAAAAGCTGTCATAGCTGCTGCCCATTTCATAAAATCTCTTCTAGTAAAACCTGATTTTTCTAAAGCATTTACTATAGAATCATTAGTTTTTAAAGAAGGGAGTTTTTCAAGCATTTTTAAACGGAAATCAATTTTTTTATAATCAATCATCCTTATTCCTTGCATGGTAAATTTATTTTATTATGAATGTATAATAAAATAAAGAAATTTAAATTAAAGTTAAATTTTGATTTATTATTTATAATATTTTGTAAATTAAATACTAATTTTATAATAAACCTTTTTTTAGATTTCTAATCAAAAATCTTGCAGGATGTATATCAGGAACAAATTTTTTAAAAAAACCTAAAGGCTCTTTATTGATTAGATAACAAATATACCTAGCAGCTAAAATGCTTGTTCCAAAAGCTCTTGATCCATGTGCAAAATTTAAATAAAGATTAGGAATATTCTTTCCAAAATTTTGCTCTTTGTTTTTAGTCCATAACAAATTTTTATAATTTATTTTATAAAACTGCTCATCATAAGCAGCTCCTACTATACAAAACCTATCACTTGAATAAGATCTAAAACCTACTTTTGAACCAATAATAGCAATGTTTTTATCTTTTAAAAATTCGCTGACTTTTTCTATATTTTCTTTATCATCTAAATCTTTAGGAGTTAAGTTATCATCTAAGCGATCATAACTTGCTCCAATTACTTGTATATCATTTTTTATAGGACAAATATAACCTTTTGAAGATAAAGAATATTTAATATCTAAAACAGGCTTTAAATGAGTAACCTGACCTCTAACTTTGCTTAAATTCATCCCATCATAATTTATAAAATCTTTAGCATCTGAGCCTAAAGCATAAATTAAAATTCCAAAACCATCTTTCTTTTCAGCTTCTTTAAATTGAAGTGAAAAAAGATCATTAGCATATTCATAACTTATAAATTGATGATTAAAGAAAATTTTAGCATTGCTTTTTGCAAACAGTGTTTTTACAATTTCTTTAGGGTCTATAACGCCACCATCTTCTAAAAAAGCTTGATTATCTTTTATAGCAAATAAAGGGTTATTTTTTTGACTTAAAAATCTTTGCTTCATTAAATCATTATGAGCAAATTCAAATACCCCATCAAAAGATAAATTAAGAATTTGTCTATAAAAACGACTTGCTTCAATAAAAGATTCTTGGGAAAATTCTCCTAAAGAAACATTAGGTTTTAAGATTAAAGAGCTTAAAATTCCACTTTCATTGCCACTTGCGCCACAACCTAAAGAAGAATGTTTTTCAAAAATGCTAATATCAAATCCTCTTAAACTAAGCTCATAAGCAAGCAATGCAGCGCAAATGCCTGATCCTATAATTGCAACTTTTTTATTTTTTGCTTTTTGATCTATTTTGGCAAAATAAGCTTCTTTATCTTTAACTAAATATCCTTTAAAAAAAGCTCTAAGCATTTCTCTTTTTTTAAAACCAGCAACTTTTTTTGTTTCAAAGCCAAATTTTTCAAGGTTTTTTCTTAAAAAGCTTGAAGCAGAAAAAGTGCAAACTTGAGCCTTAAAATTTGATAATCTTGCCATATTAAATACAAGCTTTTCATCAAACATTTCTTTATTTTTATTAGGAGAAAAACCATCTAAATACCAAACATCTGCTTTAAACTCAAGATCGTTTAAAACATTAATATCACTAAAAACAAGATCTAAAAAACAATCTTTAAAATAAAAACGATAATACCCTTTTTTACATTTTGGATAAAATTTCAAAAATTCTTCTAAATACTCTTTAAATTCATCATAAAATCCTAATTTTTTATAAATTTCTCTTAAAAATTCTTTTTCTATATAAAAACCTTCTATGCTAATATAAAAAAGTTTTTTAGGTCTTTTTGTGGATTTTAAAAATCTTTTTAAAGTAAGAAAAAAATTTAAGCCTATACCAAAACCTAATTCAGCAATTACAAAATTATCTTCTTGTGTAAATTCAAAAGCTTCGCTATAGATATATTTACTTTCATTTAAGCCATCTTTAGAATTAAAATAAAAATCATCAAAATCTAAAGAAAAAGGAGTATTATCTTTAAAAATAATATTAGCTTTTTTCATATTCTTTAACGATTGTTATAAAAATAACTTTCCACTCCATCCACTATTCCCTTAGCTAAAGTATCTTGAAAATTTTTATTTGCTATTCTTTTACCTTCATTTGGATGAGTAATATAGCCTATTTCAATTAAAATTGCTGGCATTTGCGCCCCAACTAAAACCCAAAAAGGAGCCTCTCTTACCCCGCCATCAACAACTTTATATTTTTTTCTTACTTGAGAAAGAATATTTTTTTGAACATCAATAGCAAATTTATTTGACGCTATAATTTTTTCACGATTTAAAAAATTTAAGATACTTTGTTTTGAAAAATAATTAATTTCTTCAAAATCTCCCTGATTTTCTTTTTCAGCAGCTTTTTTACTTCTTTCACTTCTTGCTGGACTTAAAAAGAAAGTTTCAACCCCTTCAGCACTTTTAGCTTTTTTAGCATTAGGAGCTGCATTTGCATGGATTGATATAAATAAATCAGCTTTTTTATCATTAGCAAATTTAGTTCTATCTCTTAGATTGATAAATTTATCTGTACTTCTAGTATAAAGAACCTTATAACCCTTTTTTTTAAGTTCATTGCCAAGCTTTAAAGCTGTATCTAATACTATATTTTTTTCTTTTAAAGTGCCTGCTTTATCACTTAAAGCACCACTATCTTTGCCTCCGTGTCCTGCATCAATTACTATAAGTTTTTTAGATCTAAAATTTGAATTTAAAGCACTCTTATTAGAATTAATTTTTGTAGTATTTTTTGAATCTTGAAAAGCTATCATTAAAGTTTTATCACTTACATCTTGTGTAAATTGAAATTCTTTTGGTCCACTTAAAACTATACGAATAGTTTTAGGATTATATTGTGCTACTGTAATTGTATTTTGTTTAAAACTAAAACTTTTGCGCGATCCTTCTAAAACACCTTTAAAACTTATAATATGTCTAAAAATATTTTGTTCTTTTGAACTAAAAGAATTAATTTCTTTCTCATCAACATCTTTACTTAAATTTAAAACTACTCCATTTAAAACTTTATCCACATCTAAAACATAAAGTGTTTCTTCTTTTTGATTTTTTTTCTCATTTATATTTTGAATTTGTTTTTTTTCCGTAGTCCGAGATTTTACTTCTTGTTTGCTTATTTTTTTATCTATAATATTTTCTTGTTTACTTTTTTCTTGAATAGAATTTTTCTTTTTTTCTTGCTTCTTTTGTGTTGCTAAAATACTTATTTTATTCTCATCAAGCTTAAAATTAATAGGAAATCTCTCTTTAGCATAAACAACAATACGCGTTATTTTAGGATTATATTGAGAAATTACTATACTATAATCATTAAAATCATATTTTTTTCTTCCACCTTCTAAAATAGCTCCAAAATCAATAATATAACGAAAATTATTTTTTTCATCTAAAATAAAATTTTTAATATCTTCCTTTTTTAAATTTGAATTAAGACTTAATTCAACACCTTGATCATTCTTTTTTGAAGATAAAATATAAATTTTATCCTTTTTAATATCACTTTGAGAATTAGTATCTTGTTTATTTTGATTGATATTTTTTGTTAAATTTTTATCTATTATTTTTTTATCTTGATCTTCAATCTCATTTTGCTTAATTTGCTTTGGTTTAGCCTGTTCTTCTTTATTTTTTTTATTTAAAGAATTTGATGCTTGAATAATTTGAGTATCGTTTTTAGAACTTACCTTTGTTGATGTTTTAGATTTTTCATCTTTAAGTTTTATAATGACTTCTCTTAAAGCATTAATAACATTTTGTTTCACTCCGCTTTCTTCTAATTCATTAGCATAAGACTTATCATCTAAATTTAGAGCATTAGAACTAATGATTAAACGTTTTAAAACTTCTATTTTAGATTTTTCATCATCTTGTATTACGCTTTGTATATAAAGACTTTTAAGCTGGTGATGAAATTTAACTTGTTCTTGATTGTTTGCATTAATAAAATTTTTATCAAAATTTGATAATTCGTTTTCAAAAGCACCAAAACAAAAATTAACAAAAATAAAAAATAATACTAAAATTTTAGGCATTATTCCCCATTAACAAGTTTATCTATAAGTTCTTTAACACTTATTAATTTTTCTAAACGATAGCCATTAGCTCCTGTAAAAAACAATCCCGTTTCTTTTTTTCCATAATAAGCATCAAAAAGCCTATCAGCAATACAATACCCTACTTTTGTAGCTTCCTTACCTCTTTCACAAGGAGAAACACAATTGCTTACGCAATTAATTTTTGGTCCCATTCTTTTTTCAACCAAATCAAGCAAATTAGTTTGAATTCCTCTTGCTGGATAGCCTACAGGAGATTTTATAAGTTTAATATCATCTTCTTTGCATTCAAGTAAAACTTTTTTAAATTCATCACTTGCATCACATTCAAAGGTCCCAATAAACCTTGTCCCCATTTGAACCCCACTTGCCCCTAAAGAAAGCATTTTTTCAATATCATTTTTATCCCAAATTCCACCAGCAGCTATAACAGGAAAAGAACCCCAATTTTTTACTTCTTCTAATACAGGAGTAATTAAATTTTCAAGTTTATAAGCAGGATTTAAACATTGCTCGTAAGTAAAACCTTGATGTCCTCCACTTTTTGGTCCTTCTAAAATAACAGCATCTGGCAAACGATTATAACGCCCAAGCCATCTTTTACAAATAATCCTTAAAGCCTTAGCAGATGAAATAATAGGAACAAGGGCTACATCTGGAAAATCTGCAGTAAATTCTGGTAAATTTGTAGGAAGACCTGCTCCTGAAATAATAACATTAAAACCGACTTCACAAGCATCACGCACAATTCTAGCATAATCATTGCTAGCATAAAGTATATTACACCCTAAAGGTGCATCTTTACAAATTTTTCTAGCATTATCAATTAATGCTTGCAAGCCTTTACGTGAATAAAAATTTTCACTTCCATAAGGTCTTGAATTAAATTCCTTGCTTACATATTGCAAATTCCCATAATATCCTGTTCCAACGGATGAAATAATTCCAAGTCCCCCATTTAAAGATACTGCAGAAGCCAGCCTATCCCAGCTTATACCAAGCCCCATACCACCTTGCAATATAGGGTATTTTATAGTATGTTTTCCTATTTTTAAAGGTTTAAAACTCATTGAACTACCTTTAACTTCGCAAATTTTCTTTTACCAATTTGTATAATATATTCACCCTTATAAAGTTGCATTTGTTCTTCTTTGGTTTTATTGCCATTAATACTTACAGAATTAGCTAATATACTTCTTCTTGCTGAAGAAGTTGAATTTTCTAAGCCACAAAATACCAAAGCCTTGGCAAGCCAAATACTTTCTCCTTTAAACTCAAATTCTTCAATTTCACTTGGCAAAGCATTAAAACTATGAATTTTATCAAATTCTATCTTTGCATTATTTGCTTGTTCTTTAGAATGAAAACGTTCCACTATTTCTAAAGCCAAATTTTCTTTAGCTACTTTAGGATGAAGTTTATTATTTTTAATATTTTCTTTTATGGTATCAAGTTCAGCTAAACTTTTTTGACTTAAAAGCTCATAGTATCTAAACATAAGTTCATCACTAATACTTAAAATTTTAGCATACATATCATTAGCTTTTTCTGTAACACCTATATAATTATTTAAACTTTTACTCATTTTATTAACGCCATCTAAGCCTTCTAAAAGAGGCATCATTATAATAGCTTGTTCTTTATTTGTATTATAAATTCTTTGCAATGTTCTTCCCATTAAAAGATTAAATTTTTGATCCGTTCCACCCATTTCTATATCACTTTTAAGTACAACACTATCATAACCTTGAAGCAAAGGATATAAAAACTCACAAATACTAATAGGACTTTGCTCTTTAAAGCGTTTGGTAAAATCATCTCTTTCTAGCATTCTAGCTACACTAAAAGTTGAAGTAAGTTCAACCAATCCACTTGCTCCGAGTTCATTTAGCCAAACAGAATTAAATTGAATCTGAGTCTTATCTTTATCTAAAATTTTAAAAACTTGATCTTCATAAGTTTTTGCATTTTTTAAAACTTGTTCTTTATCCAGTTTTTTTCTAGTAGCATTTTTACCACTTGGATCGCCAATTTGCCCCGTAAAATCACCAATTAAAAACTGCACTATAGCTCCATGTTTTTGTAAAAAAGCCATTTTATTTAAAACTACACTATGACCTAAATGCAAATCAGGAGCAGTTGGATCAAAACCTACTTTGATAAAAAAATTTTCGCCTTTTTCATAATAATTTTTAATTAAATTTTCTATTTTTTCTTCATCAATAATCTCAGCACATCCTCTTTTGATCTCGGCTAAAATATTTACTATATCCATTTTTATCCTTTACTATATACACCAACTTTCTTTATATGCATCATTTAAAGATACAAAATCTAAAATTTTACAATGAGTTTTTAATCTATCTTTTATAAGCTCAGGATTAATATCATCTAAAAATTCTATTATAATTTCAAAATAATCTACAATAGAACTTTTCTCATTAAATAAATTAATTTTTAATAAATTTATTTGCATTTTAGCAAGTAAAGCCAAAAATTCAGCTAAAGCACCTTTTTTATTCTCCAAAGAAAAGAGAAGTTTATAACTTTTTGGAATTTTAGCATCCCATTTTATAAAAACCATATCTTTATTTTCTTCAAGCATCTTATCAGCTCTTTCACAAAATTTATGATGAACCATAGCATTTCCAGAATGAACAAAAGCCATTATAGAGTCTCCATATTTTGGATGGCAACAATAGTCAAATTCTATATTTGAAATTTTATGATTTGAATAAAGAATAAAATTCCCTATCTTTTGCTCTTTAATCTCGTATTTATCAAACCAATAAGATTTTTTTGCATATTTTTTAAGCCCATTAACAATATCTTGCAAATATACTTTATCATTAGAAGCTTGTCTTATCCTTCTTTTTAGATTCTCTTTTTCAATCCAATTTTCAATCTGATTTTTAGAAGTTCCAAAAATAAAACATAAAATATTAATTACATTAATAAGATTAATTTCTCTTGATTTTTGTTTACAAAATTCCCTTATACTAGCTTTTGCTTTTCCAGTTTTTACACTATCTATCCAAGAACAACGATAAAATTTTTCATCACTTGTTATGATATGAACAATATCCCCATTCTTAAGTTCTGTTAAAAGCGGAACCTTGATTCGATTTACATAAGCACTTTTTGCGTGAAGTCCTATTTTAGTATGTATTTCATAAGCAAAATCAAGAGCAGTTGCTCCACGTGGTAAAGTAAAAATTTCTCCTTTAGGAGAATAAACGGCTATATCTTCAACATATAAGCTATCTTTAGCATATTCATAAAGCTCTATTGCACTATAATCTTGCGAATTTAAAACTTCATTTGAAGAAAGATCATTTATCCAATCAAGTTTAGGCACAGCTACATTTCCCTCTTTATATCTCCAATGAGCTGCTATTCCATATTCTGCAATTTTATGCATATCAAAAGTTCTAATTTGTGCTTCAATAATATTTTTTGTATCAAACAAAGTTGTATGCAATGTTTGATATCCATTTTGTTTTGGCAAAGCTATATAATCTTTAAAACGAGAAATTAAAGGATTAAAATGTGTATGTAAAATCCCCAAAGCAAGATAACAATCACTTACTTTTTCTACTAAAATTCTAACACCTAATAAATCCAAAACTTCCTCAATACCTATACCTTTTCTTTGCATCTTAAGATATATAGAATAACTATGTTTAATGCGTTTTTGAATTTCAAAACTTCCCTGTCTAAAACCATTGTTTAAAAATAAAAGTTCTATTTTAGAAATAAATTCATTAAGACCAAGTTGCATATGTTGATTATTAGAATTAATATAGCGATTAATTTGATTATATTCATCTGGCATTAAATATTTAAAGCTTAAATCTTCAAGATGATTTTTAATACTTGAAATTCCAAGTCTATGAGCAATAGGAGCATAAACAACTAATGTTTCTTCGCTAATTCTTTTTTGCTTTTCACTTCTTAAAGCATCTAGAGTAAGCATATTGTGAAGTCTATCACAAAGCTTTACAACCAAGACTCCAACATCTTCAATTCCTGCTAAAAGCATATTTCTAAATGTCAAAGCTGATTTAGTTAAATTTTGTTTAGATTTTGAACTAATAAGATTATCTTCTCTAATCTCAATAATTTTAGTAAGCCCTAAAACAAGTTTTAAAACCTCAGAACCAAATTTTTCTTCTAATTCTTCTTCTGTGCAGTAAGTATCCTCAATCACATCGTGAAGTAAAGCAGCAATTACACAAGACTTATTATCACTTAAAAAAGCTACCAAAGCAGCTACCAAAATAGGATGTACAGCATAAGGTTCCCCACTTTTTCGTACTTGCCCTTTATGATAAGTGATACAACAATTTACTGCTTTTTCCAATATAGAATCAGGTTTAAAAATAGCATAAAGAAGCTCTTTTGCTTCTTCAAGATTTTTACAATTTTTAACTTGTTCTATTAGTTTTTCAAGTAGTAATTCTTCATCAATTAACTTCAACTAAACCCTCTAAGGTAATTTTATCATTTGCAATTTCATATAAAGCAATATCTGTTAATTTTACTTTATTTTTATCAAGTTCAACTAAACAAGTAGCACCATTAGCTAATTGTTCCGCTCTTTTTGCAACAACTAAAGATAGTCTATAACGATCATTATTCATCTTTTTTAAAGCTTTGGCAGTAATTTCTTCAATCCTTAACATTTTTATCCTTTAATTTTTTACTATAGAACAAAGACTAGTATCGCCTTGTATTATTTTTAACAAATTTCCCTCTTTAAACATATTGCACACTACAATAGGTAAAGCATTATCTTTTGCTAAAGCAATTGCAGTATCATCCATTACTTTTATATTATCCTGCATTGCTTCATCATAATTTAGAGTATTTAAAAATTTTGCATCTTCGAATTTATTTGGATCTTTATCATAAATTCCATCAACTTTAGTAGCTTTAATAACCATATGAGCATCAATTTCAACAGCTCTTAAAATAGCAGTTGTATCGGTAGTAAAATAAGGGTTTCCAGTTCCTGCAGCAAAAATTACAACACGACCTTTTTCTAAATGTCTTTGAGCTCTTCTCATGATATAAGTTTCACAAAAAGCTTCCATTTGTATAGCACTTTGAACTCTAACATCAAGTCCATAGCTTTCTAACGCTTCTTGAATTGCAATAGCATTAATAACCGTTGCAAGCATTCCCATATGATCAGCGCTTGTTCTTTTAATAAGACCACCTTTTGATGCAGAAACACCTCTTATTATATTGCCTCCACCTATAACAATACCAACTTCAATTTGATTTTGAATTAAAGTTTTAATTTCTGCAGCAATGAATTTTAAAATAGAATTTTCAATTCCAAAGCCATTTTCCCCAGCCAAAGCTTCTCCTGAAAATTTTACTAAAACTCTTTTTTTATCTTGATGCATTTTTCCTCCTTAAACTTATAAAATTATATTTTAACTTCTATTAAAATTAGCTAATTTAAACTAATAAGCTCTAACGGATTAATATGGAAATTTTCTTGAGTAACTTCAAAAGTTAAATCATTTTTAATTCTCCCAACAACCGAACCCTTTTTAACATTTTTTCCTACTTTGATTGTTGGCGCTATTTTGTCTAAATGTGCATAAATAGTATGAATACCATTACTATGTTCTATAATAACAACCCTTTGAAGCATAGAAGTATCCTTAGCAAATACAACTTTGCCATCTAAAACACTTCGAACCGTTGCATCACTTTTTGTACTTCTTAATATAACGTTTTCATTAAAAATTTTTATATTATATATAGGATCTAAATAATTACCAAACTTTTGTTTTACAGTAAAAGAGTCTAAAGGAGCTATAGTTTTTTTTCCAGTATATTTTTTAATATTGCCACCTTGATAACTTGAGCCAAGTTGTCTGATAGCTTGCTGATTATTATTTGAAGGTTTTAACTTATTATCATTTGCTTCTTCTTGTTTTTTACTTTGGATAATTTTTAATTGATTTAAAGTTTTTCTTAATTCTTCTTGTTGAGCTTGCAAATCATCTAATTTTTTAGCATAAATACTTCTATCTGTTTTTTGTTTGTTAATCTCATTAAGTTGATTTTGTTTTAGAAGTTGTAATTTAGTAATTTGTTCATTATAATCTTTAAGACTAAGATTAATTTTTTGAATTTGAGCTTGCTTATCATCAATAAGACGTGTTACATCTTCATAATCTTTTGAAAGTTTAAAGATCTCTTCACCTAAAACTTTATCAAGTCCTCCTAAAACTTCAAAAGCCATAAAGCTTTCTTGGCTCTCTATATAACCCTGTGGAATAGGTAAATCATAGGCAAAATCTTTAGCCATTAAAACTATAAGTTTATTTTCCATTAAAGCTTTACTTTTAAGTAATTCTTTGTTTTGAGAAGCTAAAGTTTGAAGCTCTTGATTTTGTGTTTTAGCATTAGCTTCTAATTTATTTGTTTGCAAACTTAAGGTTTGAATTTGATTATTTAGTTCTTTTAATTTTTTTTCTCCATTTAAAATATCATTTGCTAAATCTTCTAATTTTTTATTAAGTTGTTCTTGAATTCTTTTATTGCTTTCTAAATTTTTAGTTTTTTCTGAAATTTCATTAGCAAATAAACTTAAAAAACAAAAAAAAAGAAAAAAGATTTTTTTCATTTTTTAACCTTAAACATTACAGAATTAACACAAATTAAGCAAATTAACAAAGTAAAAATAAAAATTCCGCTTAAATGTAAAATAAAATTAATTTTAGGTAAAATAAGGTCAATAGAATTTAAACTTTCTTGTATAAATGAAAAATTATAAATTTGTGTAAAAAATATAAGCAAAATTAAATATGCAATTAAACAATCAATTAAAACAATTTTATAAAGCATAAAAGATCTAAACCAAAATGGCGCACCAAATAAACACATAATCTCAACTCTTTGTGTATGCTCATAAAGCCATATTCTCATTTGTTTTAAAAATAACACAAATGAAAGCAAGATAATAATACACATAAAAAACCAAAATATCACTTTAATAAAAACAAGCAAAGAATATATTTTATCGTGGGTCTTTGAAAAAGTTTCAACCTTATTAATTCCAGGTATTGTTAAAAGATTGGTCTTAATTTGCACTAATTCCTCTTGAGTTGGAAGATAATCAAGCTTAAGGGTATAAAATTTTGGCAAAGAAGCTCTTAAAGTTTTTAAATTTTTATCTGAAATATCATTTTTAAGTCTCTCAATAAGTTTTTTAGGATCTAAAGCTTCTACTGATATCACAGATGTAATTTTGGTTTTAATCAAATTCTGACTTAATTCATTTGAACTAGTTACTATAATATTGTATTCTTTGTTTAAAACTTGTTCATAATGTTTTAAAGTAGCATTAGTTAACAAAATAAACTCAAAAGCAAACATCATAAAAAGTAAAGGTAATATTAAAGATAAGTGTGTTTTAAAAAATTTCATTCATTTTTCCATTTTCTATATTAAATCTTCTGTAATTAAGCCTTAAATTACTTGGGATTCTATGTGTAACAACTACTACACAAGTTCCTAAAAGCTCTCTAGCTGATTTTAAAAGAGTCCAAATAATATCAGATGAATACTCGTCCAAATTTCCAGTTGGCTCATCACAAAGCAAAAGCTTAGGATTATGAGCCAACGCTCTTGCCATAGCAACACGTTGCTGTTCGCCTCCTGAAAGTTGATCTGGTTTTTTATCTGCTTTAAAAGTCAAATTTACATGCTTTAAAAGTTTAGTTGCTTGTTCTTGACATATTTTTTTACTATAACCTTTTATCATAAGAGGAAGCATAACATTTTTTTCAACACTAAATTCTTTAATTAAGCGATAATCTTGAAAAATAATACCTATTTTTTGTCTTAATTTTAAAAGTTCTAAATTTCCTATTTTTTTCATACTACTTCCGCAAATTTCAAGCTGACCTGAAAGCAAATCTAAATCTCCATAAAATGATTTTAAAAGCGTACTTTTACCACTTCCACTTTTACCTGTAATAAAAACAAAGTCATCATCTTTAAAAGCAAAACTTGCTTCTTTAATCACTAACTCATCATAACCCAAAGATAATTTTTGTGCTTTTATAAGGTCAGACATTAATTTTCCTTAAAAATAAAAAATTCGAATAAAACATTTTGCTTTATTTTCACTTAAAATTCAAGAAAATAATTTATTTTTTATGATAAATTATTTTTTTAAATTCTTCTATGGCTTTTAAATTCTCTAAAGTTTTAAAAGGAGTTTTAAATACAAAATAACACTCATCTCCTAAAAAAATATAAGTATGTTCTGGTTTATTAAAAGCTCCAAAGGCTATTTTTACAACCAAACCATTTAAAGTAGAATAAAAATTTTCAATATGAAGAAAAAAATCTTTATATTTAAATGTTTTATTTTTAAAAACATTTAAAGAATTTAATTGTTCTTTGGAAAAATAGATTGATTTTAAATCAAAATCTATAATATTTTTTTCTTGTTCACAAAAATTAAGATCACAAACAATCAAATCATAAATATCTTTATTTTGTTTTTTCCACCTGTCTTCATATTTACTTGAAATTTTTAAATCTTCATTCTTTTTTATAGTAAATTTTGGACTTATAAATTCCAAAAAAATATTTAAACTATATTTAAAATACTCATAACTATCCGTCCTAAGTTCAAATGTCCCTTTGCTTTTAAGCACTCTAGCACATTCTTTAGAAAATGCCTCGCTCATTACTCTACGATGTGGTTTTTTATCCCAAGGAACAGGAAAATGTAAAAAAATCCTATCAATGCTTTGTTTTTGTAAAACACTTAATAATAATCTTGCATCACTTTGTATCAATAAAATATTATTTATTTCTTGACTTAAAGCAAGTTTAGCAACCTGCTCTATAGCTGGGATATATATTTCTATACCTAAAATCAAAACATCTTGATGGGTTTTAGCTTGATAAAGCAAATGTCTTCCTGAGCCAAAACCTATTTCTATATAAATTTTCTTATAATTTTGTAATTTTTCAAAAACTTCATTAAAATCATATGCTATTAAAGGAATTTTTTTATCTAAAGCATTTTTTTTAAAAGCAAAAGATTCGCTCACAATATCATTGCAAAAATTTTCTTTAAAACATAATAAAGCCTTTTGTACATACGTTATTTTAGATGGTTTAGAATGCTTGTCAGCTTTAATGATAAAATTTTTATCATCTTGTTTGATTTGTAAAAAAAAACTTTCTTCTTCTACTTTTGTAAAAATTAAAATAATATTTTCATTATGTGCTTTCCATAAAAATTCTACTCCATTGCTACAAAAAGGCAACGTTAATTCTTTAATTGTTTTAGTTTTAAAATTTGGCATTATTGAGCTGCTTTTACTTTTTTAGAAGGTTCAGACTCTAAACCTTGATTATCAATAGAAATAACTTCATAAGTATATTCTACCCCTGGTAAAGCTTTAATATCTCTAAGTTTTTTTTCTTTAAGACCTTTAAAAATAGCAGTACTACCACCACCATATCTTTTTACCATATATTCAACTGCTCTATTATCATTATCTATCCATTCAACTTCAATTGCACCATCTTTAATTTGTGCAAGTATAATACTTGGAGCCAAAGGGTCTCCTAAAGTTTTTCCCTCTATAGCATTTTTTGGCATAGGACTTTCAAGTCCATCTTTATCTACTATAGTTACTTTATAATACTTACTTTTGTTTTTTCCATTTACTATATCTTCATAATTATTATCTTGAGTTTTTGCAAGCAAAGTATAAGGTAAGAAGCTTGAACTTGTAGAATAAATCTTATAATAAGAAAAATCTTTATAATCACTTTTATCCCAATTTAATAAAATTTTATTTACCTGATCAAAACTTGCACTTAGGGAAGTAACCTCTGGTGGTAAAGCCTTTGAATTTGAATTTAAAATATCGCTTGGCTCACTTTTTACGCCATCAAAGCTTAATGCAAAAATTCTATAAGTAAAATTTTCATTTGGCTTTAAATTATCATCTATATATTCTGCATTTAAACGATTTTTAACTTCTGCTATTTTTTTAAACTCTCCTTCTCCTTCTTTCATTCTTTCGATAATATAAAAATTTACACGCAAATCAGGATGAGGACGCCAAATAAGCTTAATACGATTTGGCAAATTTGTAATAGCCTCAGCAAAAGGAATTTTTTCAAGACGTGGCATAGTATAAACTTCTATTACTTTACCTTCTTCTGAAATATGACCTTGATCATTAAAACTTCTTAAGCTATAGAAATATTTAGTATTTGGATCTAATTTTGTATCAACAAAATGTGTTTGAAATTTATCTTTAATTGTAGCAACAATTTTAAAATTTGGTTCACTATCGCTGGCACGATAAAGATAAAATCCAGCTATATTTTGATCATATAAAGGATCCCACTCAAAACCTATACTACTCATTTCACTAATACTTTTTAAATTTTCTATTTTTGGTAGAGATTCGTTAATTAAAACTTCTTTTGCTTTTATAATATCAAACAAAAGAATTAAACAAAGAAAATAAAGTTTGAGCTGAAATTTTTTCATCTAATTCTCCTAAAGTGTATTTTTTCAATAAATTATTTTTAAAATCATCCATCAAAGGAGCGTTAATAAATAACATTTTCTTTGTTCTTGGATGAATAAAATATAAAATATAAGCATGAAGCATAACTCTTAAGTCATCTTTTCCTTTATATCCATATAAATAATCTCCTAAAATATAACGATTTAAACTTGCTAAATGTGCTCTTATTTGATGCGTTCTTCCTGTAAAAAGCTTCGCTCCAATTAAGCAAAATTCATCATTGATCATTAAATTAACAAAAGCACTTTTTGCATTTTTTGCACCTGCCAAATCTTCATTTATAGCTATTTTCTTAATTGGATTGCTAGGAGATCTTATTAAAAATTTCTCTATTATTATTTTATCTTGTTTTAAAGGTAAATTAATTAATGCAAGATAAATTCTACCCATAGATTTATCTTTTAATTGATCGCTTAAAATTTTATGAGAGTAATTATTTTTTGCAACAATTATCGCTCCACTTGTTTGTTTATCTAATCTATGTACAAGACCTGCTCTAAGCTCACCTCCTAAATTTGAAAGAGTATAATTTTTTTGCATAAGCCAATCAACCAAAGTAGCTTCTTTAACACTTTTTGCCCCATGGACGACTAAATAAGGAGGTTTATTTAATACTATTACATCATCATCTTCATATAAAATATCTATATCAAAATCTATCTCATATTTAAGTTTCTTTTCTTGTAAAATTACTTCTTTAATATCAACTATATCTCCTATTTTTAGCTTGAAAGAATTTTTAGTTTGAATTTTTTGATTAACTAAAACATAACCATTTTTAATGAGTAAAGCTACTTGATTACGACTTTGTTCTAAGCTTTTACTTAGAAAAATATCCAAACGAGTATCATTGCTTACTAAAAAATTTTGCATTATTTTTTTAAAACCCTTTGTAAAATTAAAGAATTTTAACATATAATTCAATATATTAAAATTATAAGGCTAATTTTGTTTAAACTAGATAGACGTATTTTAACACATTTTGACTATATTCAACCTATTTTAATTTTGCCTATTATACTAATATCATTTTTTCTTGTATTTGAAGCAAATACTTTTTTAGCTGAAAAACAATTTATTTATACTTGTGTAGGATTTTTAGCTTTTAGCTTTTTTTTTCTTTTGCCACTTAGAAAGCTAATATGGCTTATACCTGTATTTTATTGGCTTAATATCGCTTTGCTTTTGAGCGTAGATATTTTTGGAGTTGAAAAACTTGGAGCCAAAAGATGGCTTGAAATTCCCTTTACGCATTTTACTATTCAACCTTCTGAAATATTTAAACCTTTTTTTATTTTAATGCTTGCTTATCTTATCCACCAAAATCCTCCATCAAGAAATGGCTACAATGTCAAGCAATTTTTAAAACTAAGCTTTTATATACTTTTACCTTTTTTGCTTATTACCAAAGAACCGGATTTAGGAACTGCTACAATATTACTTATAGTTGGTTTTGGAATACTTTTTATCATTGGAGTAAATTATAAAATTTGGCTTAGTATTTTTTTAGCATTGTCTTTAAGTTCTCCTTTAATTTATACTCATTTTTTAAAACCGTATCAAAAACAAAGAATTCACGATTTCTTATCAGAAAAACCGAGTTATCAAGTTGTTCAATCAATGATAGCTATAGGCAATGGAGGATTAACTGGAAAAACTTATGAAGAAGCTACTCAAACTCATTTTAAATTCTTGCCTATTTCTACGAGTGATTTTATATTTGCATATATGATAGAAAGATTTGGATTTTTAGGAGGTCTTGTCTTAATCATACTTTATATTTTACTTATACTTCATCTTTTAAGCTTAAATTATAAACTTAAAGAAGATTATTTTGCTAGAGTGGCCATTAATGCTGTAGCACTTTTTATTTTTATCTATGCGGCGGTTAATATTTCTATGACTATAGGTTTTGCTCCCGTAGTTGGAGTTCCTTTACCATTTTTTAGCCACGGTGGAAGCTCTTTTACAACCTTTATGGTTTTTTTTGGAATTTTACAACATTTAATTACTTTTAGATTTTTTTGGACACAAAAAATCAAAAAATAAAATATTTTTAAGAAATTTTAATTATAATTACAACTTCATTTTTAATAAAATAACGGATTTATAGCTCAGTTGGTTAGAGCAACCGGCTCATAACCGGTTGGTCGCAGGTTCGAGTCCTGCTAAATCCACCACTATCTCTCTATCAGCTAGTAAAATAAATTTATTATAGAAACTCTAATAGATTTTTAACTAAAACTTAAATTAATTATCTACATAATAAATTCTTAAAAATTAAAAAAATCTAGTAATACAAAAAAATATTTTTACTTGCTTATCTTTTTGTCTCTATTTTTTTGAAAAATAAAAATTTTATAAAAATAAATAGTGTTATAATTATTTAAATTACCAATAAAAAATAAAATGATTTAAATTTATATCTTAAAAAATTTATTAAGAAATAAAGAAAAGGAATATTTTTACATATGAAGAAAAAAATGGTGGTTAGAGGCAGAATCGAACTGCCGACACGCAGATTTTCAGTCTGCTGCTCTACCGACTGAGCTATCCAACCATTTCCGAAAATTTTTCATAGAATGTAATTCTATCTTTTTATCTTTAATATAACTTTAAATTTTATTTTTATTTTTATTAAAGTTTTAGAAGCTAGAATTACAAGATTTATTAAATTTAAAACTTAAATGAGGTTTTATTGAAACAATTCGGACTTGATAGACGTACTTTCAAAATATTATTAATTGGTTATATTATTATTGCTTTGATAGGAGCTTTATTTTTATTGTGTAATTGGGCTCATACAAAACCTATCAGTTTTTTAGATGCTTTTTTCATAAGTACTTCAGCTGTTAGTATGACTGGGCTTGTAACTAAAAATATTGCAACTGATTTTACAATTTACGGGCAAATTATTATTTTAACTCTTATACAAATTGGTGGATTAGGTTACGTAGGAATAGGACTTTTAGTTTATATTTTAATTAGAAAAAAAGTAAGTTTTGACGGTAAAAATTTATTAAGAGAAACTTTGCTTTACCCATCTATGGATGGTTTATTTAAATTCTTTAAAAAAGTTTTATTATTTATTATTGCTATAGAATTATGCGGAGCTTTATTATTAACTTTACGCTTTGCTCTAGATATGAACTTTTTAAAAGCTTTATGGTTTGGTTTATTTCACTCTATAAGTGCATTTAATAATGCTGGTTTCACCATCATTAAAACAGGGCTTGCAGATTATAAAAATGATTTGGCTATAAATTTTATTATCACAACCTTAATTATTATTGGAGGTTTGGGGTATTTTGTTTTAATTGAACTTTATTTTTTTCAAAAAAAACGATTACAAAATCTTAGCTTACATGCCAAAATCGTTATTATTGCAACAATATTTTTAATTTTATTTTCAACTTTTATCATCTTTACTTTTGAATACTCTAACGCCAAAACAATAGGAAATTTCTCTTTTTTTGATAAATTACTTGCTTCATACTTTACAGCAATTAATTATAGAACAGCAGGATTTTCAATGCTTGATTTAGGTGGTTTAAGAGATGCTAGTTTGTTTTTTGGTTCTTTATTTATGGTAATAGGTGGAGCACCAGGAGGAACTGCTGGAGGGATGAAAGTTACTACCATAGTTGTATTATTGATCTATGCTTATTGGTCTATTAAAAATGGTCGTGTAAGAATTTTTAATTATGAAATTCCACAAGAAACTATCAATAAAGCTTTTATTATTGCTATTGGTTCAGCTGTTTATATCATCGTATGCGTAATTTTGCTTTCTTTATTAAATCCAGATATACGTTTTATTGCCCTATTATTTGAAACTTCTTCAGCATTTGCTACGGTCGGAGTTTCAGTGGGAGATGGGGGATCACTTTCTTTAAGTGCTTTATTAAATGAGCCAAGTAAAATCATATTAATTATTTTAATGATTAGTGGAAGAATAGGGGTTTTTGCATTTTTACTTTCTGTATTTAACAAAGATAAAACTATGTATATCAAATATCCAGAAGGAAGGATAAATTTATGAAAAATATTACTTATGGGATTATTGGATTAGGAAAATTTGGTTCAGTTGTTGCTGAAGAATTAATTTCTCAAGGGCATACTGTTATTGTTGCAGATAAAGATGAAGAAGCTTTAAAAAATATCCAAAATTCTACAAATTATGCTTATATTTTAGATTCTGCTAATACCACAGCTCTTAAAGAAGCTGGTTTTCATGAAGCTGAAATTGTTATTGTAAGTATTGGAGAAAATGTTGAAAAAAGTATTTTAACCTTAATGGCTCTTAAAGACATAGGAGTAAATACTATTATTGCAAAAGCAACTTCTGCTATGCATGGTCAAATTCTTTCTAAATTAGGAGCATCTAAAGTTATATATCCAGAAAAAGAAAGCGCAAAAAGACTTGTAAAAGAATTTCTTTTACGTTCAACAGATTTCGAAATTTTTGATTTATCTGCTAATACAATACGTGCCATTAAAATGATAGTAGATGATAAAATGGCAGGAAATTCACTTAAGCATATAGCACAAAATATGAAAATAATTGCTTATAAAAAATCAAATGGAGCTTGGGAAATAATGCCAGATCTTGAAACAATTATTGCTTATAGTGGCGATGTTGTAATCTTACTTGGAACAAGTAAAGAATTAAAAAATTTTGAATATTAATAATTAATATTAATATTCAAAAACTTAACAAAATTATGATAAAATACCATATATAATTTAAAAATTTTAAAGGAGATAAAATGTCAATAGCAATAGTTTATGGAAGCTCAATGGGAAATACTGAAGGTGCTGCAAATACAATTGCTTCAAAACTTGGAATTAATGATGTTTTTAATATCAGTGATATTGATGCTGATAAAATAAATTCTTATGATAAAATTCTTTTTGGAACATCAACTTGGGGAAGTGGTGATTTACAAGATGATTGGGATAGTTTTGATTTTTCAGCTTTAAATCTTTCAGGTAAAACTGTAGCGGTTTTTGGTATGGGTGATAGCGAAAGTTATTCTGACACATTTTGTAGTGGTATGGGAAAATTAGCCGAAAATTTAAAAAATGCTGGAGCGAATTTAGTAGGTGAAGTTTCAACTAATGGTTATACTTTTGAAGCAAGCGAAGCTGTAGTTGATGGTAAATTTGTAGGACTTGCATTAGACAATGACAATCAAGAAGATCAAACAGAATCAAGAATTGATGCTTGGGTTGAGCAAATTAAACCTTATTTTTCTTAATCTCATTAAAGTTTGCAAAAATGCAAACTTTAAATAATTTTCAATTTAAATTATATATTATTTGAAACTATATTAACAAAATTCTAATCAATTGCAAAGTAAATAAAATATCAAAAGTTTTAAAAATTTAATTTTATACTTTTGCTACTATATTATTTATTTTTAAATTTTTGATTGTAAAAATACTACTTTTTATATTAATTATTAAATTTGTCTTCAATAAGCTTAAAAAATAAAATATTATTTATATAAAATTTCTAATTAATAAGTTTTTAAAAACTATTCTTAATGTAACTTATTTTTCTAAGATTATTGCAAAAAATACTTGAATTTATATAATTTCCCCTTAAAAGAAAATCTACAAAAAAATTAAAAATAAATTGTATTTTAGCTACTTTAAATTTTGAATTTTTGAATATTTCAACAAGTCAAAAATAAGTTTCTTATCTAAAATTTAATATTTTTTACTTATCAATCTTTAAAA
>NZ_JAENKR010000109.1:0-3496 GCF_016598965.1 Campylobacter sp. TTU-622 | reverse complement strand
CAATGATTCTTATAACGGTTTTATAGGAAATGCATCTGCTTGGAAAAAAATTTTAAAAAGTGTAAAAATGCCATTAAAAATTAAAATAAAAAATGCTATTAATGATTTTTTTATCCGCTTAAAAAGAAGTTGTAAAAGAAGAATAGCTTTTTTTACAAAAAAATATAAAAATGATATCAATGAATTTCATTAAAATTTGTTATTTTAATAATTAATACAATGTTAAAAATATCTTAAATCTAAAATATCAAAAAAGATAAATTTATTAAAATTAAGGCTTTTTTGTTAGAATGTGATTTTAATTACCCAATAGGAGAAGCAATGCAAATTATGCTTTGTGCTATATGCAATATAGCAAGTGGAGGGTGTAGTGAAGATTGTAAATACTGCACTCAAAGCTCTTTTGTTAAAACAAATATTTTAAAATATAAAAGAAAAGATATAGAACAAATTGTTTTAGAAGCTAAAATAGCTAAAAAAAATCAAGCTTTAGGTTTTTGCTTAGTAACTGCTGGACTTGGACTTGATGATGAAAAACTAGAATATATTTGCAAAGCTGCACATACAATTAAAAAAGAAGTTCCTAATCTACTTCTTATAGCTTGCAATGGAATGGCAGATATAGAACAACTTAAAGAACTTAAAAAAGCAGGAATTTTCTCCTATAATCATAATCTTGAAACTTCTAAAGAATTTTTTCCAAAAATTTGCACCACTCATACTTGGGAGAGTAGATTTAAAACAAATCTTAATGCCAAAGAAGCAGGATTAATGCTTTGTTGCGGAGGAATTTATGGAATGGGCGAGAGTGAAGAAGATAGAATAAGTTTTAGAAAATCTTTACAAGAATTAAAACCTTTTTCAACTCCTATTAATTTTTTTATTTCTAATGAAAATTTAAATTTAAAAGTTCCTAAGCTAAGTGCAGATGAAGCTTTAAAAATAATACGCGATACAAAAACTGCTTTAAAAGATTCTGTTATTATGGTAGCAGGAGGACGCGAGTTTATCTTAAAAGAAAGACAATATGAAATTTTTGAAGCAGGAGCTTCTTCTATTGTTATAGGGGATTATCTTACCACAAAAGGAGAAGTAGCCTCTAAAGATATTGAAAAACTTAAACAAATGGGATTTAGTTTTGCTTCAGAATGTCATTGAGCATCAAGATTTAATTGATTTAAAAATTCTTACAACAATAGCTTGTTGTTTGTTCCTTTCTCCTTATATTGCTAAATCTTTACGTTTGCCTATTTCTGCAACTGAAATTATTTTAGGCTCTATTGTAGCTTATTTTAATTTTATAGAAGAAAGTGAAAATTTTAAACTTTTGGCTAATATTGGTTTTTTTTATTTAATGTTTATTGCAGGCATGGAAGTAAATTTAAGAGATTTTTTCAATATGGAAAAAAAACTTGTTAAACAAAGTCTTTATTATATATTTTTACTTTATTCTCTAGCTTCTTTAATTGTATGGATTTTTAAGCTTCATTTTGTATTTATTTTAATCATACCTATAATGAGTGTTGGTCTTTTATCTATACTTTTTAAAGATTTTGGCAAAAATTGCTATTGGCTTAATACAGCTATGATCGTAGCCACTTTAGCTGAAGTAATTAGTATAGTTTTAATTACTATTGCAGGAGCTTTTTTAAGAGAAGATACAAGCATTATTAGTGTAGGACAAAGCATTTTATACCTTAATATCTTTTTAGGTCTTTGTTTATTAAGTTTTAAAATTCTTGGTATTTTATTTTGGTGGTATCCAGGATTAAAAACTATTTTAATGCCCGAAGAAGATAAAAACGAAAAAGATATAAGATTTTGTATTGCTATTTTCATTTTAATCATTATAGCAATGATTATTACAAAATTAGAAGTTGCACTTGGAGCTTTTATAGCTGGTTCTTTTATGGCAACTTTCTTTAACCATAAAAAAGATTTAGAACACAAACTTTCAAGTTTTGGCTATGGATTTTTAATTCCTGTATTTTTTATCTATATAGGATCAACTTTTGATATCAAAATACTTTTAGAATATAAAATTATACTCTATTCTTTCTCACTAATGCTCCTAATGATGTGTTTAAGAATACTTTGTTCTATGATTTTTTTAAAAGATATTGGCTTTAAAAACTCAATTTTATTTGGCCTAAGTCACTCTATGCCCTTAACCTTGCTCATTGCTGCAGCAACTTTATCTTTTAATGCTAAAATTATTTCTTCGAATTTATATGCGGCTTTAATTTTAACAGCTTTATTTGAGGTTATTATAGTTTTAAGTTTAATAAAAATTGTATCAAACATAAAAAAGGAGGGTTAATGAATTTAGATCAATATTTAAATTTAGCACTTGAAGCTGCCACTTTAGCATCTAAAGCCATAATGCAAACTAGAGATTCTGTAGAAATTTGGAAAAAAGAAGATAAAAGCCTAGTTTCAACAGCAGATATGGTTTCTAATGATATCATTACACAAAAACTCTCGCAAACCAATTTCAAAATTTTTTCAGAAGAAAAAATTTTAAAATATGAAGAAAGAAAAAATTTAGAATATTTTTGGCTTATTGATCCCTTAGATGGCACAAGTGGATTTTTAAAAAATTCAGATGAATTTTGCGTTATGATCTCTCTTATAAAAGAACAAAGACCTATTTTAGCTCTTATTCAAAGTCCTAGTACTAATACTGTTTTTTATGCTCATTTACACACTCCTGTTTATAAGAATAATACAATTTTAAAAAAAGATGAAGATTTAATAAACCAAAACAAAAATACCGCTCTTTTAAGCGTAAATCATCTCAGTAAAGAAGATGAGGATTTTGCAAAAAAATATAATTTAAAAGCTTTAAACATAGGCTCTGGACTTAAATTTTGTGCTATTTTAGAAGGAAGAGCTGGTGTATATAAAAGAAATGAAAGTTTAAGTATATGGGATATAGCAGCAGGAGATTTTTTAATCAATCAAATGGGTGGCTTTATGGGGGATTTGAATTTAAAATTATTAAATTACAATCAAGAAAGTTATAAAGCTTTACCTTTTATAGCACTTTCAGATAAAAAATTCTTAAAAGATTTTTTATAAGGATAAAAATGAAAATTTTATTTTTAATTCTCTTTTTATTTAATATTTTACTATCCAATGATTTTTCACAGAAAAAAATTTTAAATATGAAATCAAATGAAGATTCATTTGAAATCATTGATTTAAAACAAAACAATTTAATAGATATTGATAAACAAGAAGCTCTTTTTAATAGTTCAAAAATAAACAAAGAAGAAAATAATCTTAAAGATTTAAAAACTGATTTTGCTATACTTGTAGGTTTTAAACCTCATTTTGGCCTAGCCTTAAATCAAATTTATATTAAAGCTGATAAATTTTCTTCTTTATTTATGAAAAATTTTTTCTTAAATTCAAAACTTTGCTTTATAAATTCTAAAGCCAATGGAATATATCAAAATAAAAAATATCTTGATTTGTTTAGTATAGATAATAA
>NZ_JAENKR010000108.1:0-3514 GCF_016598965.1 Campylobacter sp. TTU-622 | reverse complement strand
GATTAAATCAGGTGATCAAGATATTTACAATGCTTTTGTAGTAGAAATTCAAAGAGATATCATTAGAACTTTTAAAGGAAATAAATGAGTGTAGATGTGCTTTATCTAGTCTTTATGATTGTTTTATTAGTTGCTTTTTTAGCCTATATGAATATTAAGGATAAAGAAAATACAAGTAAAATTACAAAATTGCAAAATGCTATGGAAGATCTTACTAAGGAGTTACATTATCTTAAAAAAGATTTAGATTTAAAAGATGATAGTGAGGAAAAGTTTAATATAGATCTTTTAAAAGATGAAGTAAAAATAATGCTTGAAAAAGAAGTTTCTCATAAAATTTATCCTATTTTGCAAAGTTTGCAAAATGTTGAAAGTATTATAGAAGAATTTCAAAATGAACAGCAAAATAGAATTTTAACTTTAGAGCAAAAAACACAAAGTATAAGCAAACTTACGCCTAATTACGATACAGAAGAGCAAAAAATTATAGAATTATTTCAGCAAGGTAAAAGTATAGAGCAAATTGCAAAAGATCTAAGAGTAGGTATAGGTAATGTCGAGCTTGTTTTAAAATTTAAAAAAATGATTAAGTAGGGTTTATTAAATGCTAATTGATAAGTATGGAAGAAAAATTAATTATATGAGAATTTCAGTTACACAAAGATGTAATTTTCGTTGTCTTTATTGTATGCCAAAAATTCCATTTGATTGGGTTCCAAAAGAAAATTTATTAACCTTTGAAGAAATGTTTTTATTTGTTAAAGTAGCTATTGATGAAGGAATTTCTAAGATTAGAATTACAGGCGGTGAGCCTTTATTGAGAAAAGATTTAGATATATTTATTTCAATGATTCATGATTATAAAAAAGATATTGATTTAGCTATTACTACAAATGGATATTTTCTCAAAGATTATGCAAAAGATCTTAAAAAAGCTGGTTTAAAACGTATTAATATTTCTCTTGATACTCTTGATTCTAAAAAAGCAAAAATAATTTCTCAAAAAGAGGTTTTAAATAATGTTTTAGCAGGAATTGAAGAAGCTGTAAATTTAGATTTTAAAGTCAAAATTAATACAGTAGCTCTTAAAAATTTTAATGATAATGAGCTGATTTCTTTATTAGAATATGCAAAAAGTTTAAATATGCAAATTCGTTTTATAGAATTTATGGAAAATAATCATGCTTATGGAAAACTTCAAGGTTTAAAATCTAATGAAATTCTTGAAATTTTAAAACAAAAATATGAAATAATTTCTTCAAGAAAAGCACAAAATTCTCCAGTGACTTTATATGAAATAAATAACTATACCTTTGGTATCATTGATCCTCATTCTCACGAATTTTGTGATACTTGTAATCGTATAAGACTTAGTGCCGAGGGTCTTTTAATACCTTGTTTGTATTATGATGAATCTTTAAGTATTAAAGAAGCAGTAAAAAAGAAAGATATTAAAACAGCAGCTAAAATTCTTAAAGAAGTTTTAAAAAATAAACCAGAAAAAAATAAATGGAGTGTTGTAGATAATGAAACATCCTCTAGGGCTTTTTATCAGACGGGAGGTTAAATTTTTTGGATATTGTTGAAAGTTTTATAAGCATACAAGGTGAGGGAAAATTTAGTGGAAGATTAGCTATTTTTGTAAGATTTGCTGGATGTAATTTTAATTGTTATGGTTTTGGAGTGCATAAAAATATAAATGATAAAAAATTTTTAGGTTGTGATACTATTAGAGCAGTTTTTACAAAAGATTTTGCTGATCAATATACAAGATTTACCCCTTTAGAGCTTTATAAAAGAGTATGCTTTTTAAAAGCAAAATTAAACCCTATTGTAGTTATTACAGGTGGTGAGCCTTTATTGTATTATAATAATAATGATTTTTTAAAGTGGCTTGAACTTTTATTAAAAGATAATTTTGAAATTCATTTTGAAACTAATGCAAGCTTAAAGATAGATTTTGAAAAATTTCCTTTATATAAAAAATGCATCTTTGCTTTGGGTGTAAAATTAAGTAATAGTAAAATACCTAAAGAAAAAAGATTAAATTTTGATGCTATAAAAGCTATTGTGCAAAATGCTAAAGATAGTTTTTATAAATTTGTTTTAGATAAAGAAATGATAAAAAGTAATAAAGCTAAAATAGAAATTGATGAAATTTTAGCCAAAGTGGATAATGAAGTTTATTGTATGCCTATGGGCTATAATGAAGAAATTTTAAAAATTAATGCTTTAGAGGTGGCACATTTTTGTATAAAAAATGGATATAATTACTCCGATAGAATGCATATAAGACTTTGGAATGATAAAGAGGGAGTATGATTATTAGAAAAGAATTTGAATTTGAGAATGCTCATATCGTTCGTTTTTGCAGTTCTAAGCGTTGTAAAAGTAGTATTCATGGACATTCTTATAAAGTTGAAGTACTGCTTGAAAGTAAATATTTAGATAACGCTGGAATGGTATATGATTTTGGACTTTTAAAGCAAGAAGTAAAACAAATTATTGATAGTTTTGATCATGCTATTACTCTTTTTAAAGATGATAATGAAGAATATTTAGAACAAATGAAAAAATTTTCTAGTCGTTGGATTATTTTACCATTAAATGTTAGTGCTGAAAATTTTTGCCGTATTTTTTTTGTTCTTATTGATACTTTATTAAAACAGACTAAGATGATAAATGGCGAACAAGGGGTTTATTTAAAAAGTATTATAGTTCATGAAACAAAAAGTGGTTATGCACAAGGATTTAAGGAGGATGCTTATAGTGAATTTTTGCCTTCTATAAAATTAGAAGATATAGAATTTTCAGAAGCAATTCAAGAAGATTGGAAAGATAAGAATTTCTATGAAAAATTAAAAAATTCTTATATTTTTATTAACCCAAAGGAAGTTTAATGCCATATTTAATAATCATTTTCTTATTTTTTGTTGGATGTTCTAATAATGAAGATAAATCTCTTAAATCCAAATCATCAGATCAAGAGATTGTTCAAATAGAGCAAAATGATGAAAAAACTCAAGTAAATGATGATAATTTACCATTACCAGTTGGTGACGATTCTTTAGATGATACTCAAGTTTTAAATATGAATTTAAGTATTATTAGTTCTTTATATAAACAAAAATGTGCAAATTGTCATGGAAAAGAAGGAGAATTAAAATTAAAAAATAATATTAGAATTAAAAATTTAAGCAAAGAAAATTTTATGCGAAAATTTAATCTTTGTCAAAAACAAAATGATAAAGATCATTGTATTAATTTAAATTTGGATCAAATTGAAAATTTGGCTAAATATATCACCAACAAAGGGAAATGATGGATCAAAGTTATGAGTTTATTTTAGCCTTACATCTTTATAGTCTTTATGCAAGCGGTTTTTTAATGCTTTTTTATTTAGTTTTAACTCAGGGAAATTTTAAAACAGAATTTATCTTTACAAGAAGAATTCGTTTATTTTTACCTATTTATTATTTTTTTTTAATCTTAATCTTTTTTACAGGAATGTTAC
>NZ_JAENKR010000107.1:0-3531 GCF_016598965.1 Campylobacter sp. TTU-622 | reverse complement strand
AGCTAAAGCAAAGCAAGAAAAGAGAAAAATTAAAGTAACAATAATAAAACGAATTTTATACTTTAATATTTTATAAAGTAAATTTTTATAAAAGTCTTCTATTTTTATGAAAAAAAATTCACTTTTTTGATAAAAATGACTTTCTTTAGAATTTAAAAATCTAGCACTTAGGCTTGGTATTAGAAGTATAGAAACTAAAAAACTTACAATGACCCCTGAAGCTACGCTAATACCTAAAGCATTAAAAAAAAGCCCTGAAATAGAGTTCATATAAGAAATAGGTATAAAAACACAAAGTAAAACAACACTAATACTTAATACGCTAAAACCAATTTCCTTAACACCCAGATAAGAAGCTTCTAAAGCAGGGTAATTTTTAAGTTTTTTGGTAATATTTTCAATTACAACTATAGCATCATCGATAAAAATTCCCATACTTAAAGTAAGCGCTATAAAAGTAAGACGATTTAAATCATATCCTAGAATATCTATAATAAAAAAAGTTGCTATAATAGAAGTAGGAATAGCAATAAAAGCTATAATAGTAGCACTTAAATTTCTTAGAAATAAAAATACTATAATTAAAGTTAAAAAAATTCCAAAAATCATATCAAAAATTACTTGATTTAAATGTTTTGTTATATTTGCACTTTTATCATAAAGTATATCAAACTCTATATTTTTAGGTAATTCATTTTTTAGTTTTTCTAAAGCTTTTTTAACATTTTTAATCATCTTTAAAGCATTATAATTGCTAATTTTATTTATTTCCAATAAAACTCCATTGCTCTGAAAGAAGGCAATTTGTTTTTGGTTTTCATATAAATTTTCAATTTTTGCAATATCGCTTAAAAAAACCCCTGGATAAATTCTTAAATTTTTTAACTCATCAATTGTTTTTGCTTCAAAATAGCCTTTAAGTATAAAATTATTTTCTTTGTTTTCAAGTTCTCCTAAACCTTGTTTAAAATTTTGATTTTTAATAATATTTGCAACTTCTAAAGCATTAAGATTATATTTTTGTAATTTATCTATATCAAGCTGTATGCGAATTTGAGGTTTTAAAAACCCTATGGTATTGATTTTCCCCACTCCATCAATTCTTTGTAAAAAAGGCTTAACTTTATCTTCTATAGTTTGCATAAGTTCTAAAGGGCTATTAGATTTAAAAAATAAGCTTATATTTGCCCCCGAATCAGAAGAGATTTTTTCTATTTCAATTTTAGCATTAAGGCTTAAAGTTCCTAGTTTATCTCTTACATCATTAGCAGCAACTTCTAAATTTTTATCAAGCTTAAATTCTGCAAAAATAACGCTAAAATTATCATAGCTTGCAGAAGATAAAGTTTTAAGTCCATCAATTTCACTTATGGCATTTTCAAGTTCTTTTGTGATCTTGCTTTCCATATAATTTAGATCCCCGTTTGCTTTTGCACTTATCTTAATAAGTGGGATATTTACATTTGGAAATAAATTTACATTCATAGTAAAAGCAGAAAATAAACCAAATATTATAAGAGCTAAGAAAAACATTAAAATAGTAATAGGTCGGTTTATAGCAAGTTTATACATTTTTAATCTTTAATGATGATTTTACCTTCGCCAAAAAGTCCTGGTGTTAAATTTTCTGCTTGAACTTCTGCATAAATTTTTCTTGTTTTTATGTCTATACTTGGATAAATAAGTGAAATTTTCCCTTTTAATGTTTGTTCTTTTCCTTCTATTTTATAGATAAATTCTTGATTTAATTTTACTTCATCTTTATATTTTTCATCAAAACTAAGTACAAGCTTAACTTTTGGATAAGAAAAAATTTTAAATAAAACTTGATTAACTCCAGCCACTCCTTCTCCAACTTGAATAGTTTTATCAAAAATAACACCATCATAAGGAGCTTTAAGAATTTTTTTATCTATTAAATTTTCATAATAAGCTATATTGATTTTTGCTTTTTGAAGCTCTAGATTAGCTATATTAAATTCAGTTTTAATATCTTCATAACTTTGTTTATCAATAAAATTTTGCACTTGGTTAAATTTATCCATTTTTGATTTTATATTATTAAATTTAGCTAGAGCTAATTTATAATCATTTTGTGCATTTTTTAAAGCAATTTCTTCTTTGCTTGTATCAAGACTTAATAAAACATCACCTTTTTTTACATAATCTGAAATTTTTACTTTAATTTCTTTAACTATACCTATGCTTTCTAGACTTAATTTACTTTGATTCAATGCTTCAACATTGAAGCTTGCATAAAGTTCTTTAGCCATAAGTGTATAAAAACTTATGATTAAACATATGATAATTTTCATTTATAAAACCTTATCTTTTATATCAATTCCTGCTAAAAAATAATAGTTTGCTTTAGTAATTTCAAGCTCATTTTTAGCTAATTCCAAATTGCTAAAGGCTTTAAATTTTTCTTCTAAAGCTTCTAAATACTCTATATAAGAGCAAAGTCCTGCAGAGTATTTTTCATTAACTACTTTAAAGGCTATTTCGCTTGCTTTTAAAGCATAAGTTAAAGCATTGATTTGTTCTTTTAGAATATCTAAATTTTTTTGTAAATATTCTAAATTTTGCTCATTTTCTCTTTTAATTAAATTAGCTTTGGCATTTGCAATTTGAACTTCCAATCTTTCTTTTTCTACTTCTTTGCTTCTTTGATTAAAGTCAAAAATTTTCCATTGCATCCCAATGATGAACTGATTGCTTTGAGCGTGTTCTTTAAAAAAATCATTGGCTAAATTTTGATAAATAGAAGGAATTTTTGGATTATAATTGTTTTTATAAAATATAAAATTATTTTGTAAAAATATTTTAGGCAAATAACTTGATTTTGCAATTTTTAATTTTTCATTAGCTTGATTAATTTGTTCTTTGGCTATTAAAAATTCTAAATTATTATTGTTTTTAAAATCCTTGCTAGGGTTTTCTAAAAAATTTAATTTTTCTGGAGTAAAATCTTGTGCAGTTAAAATTTTTATATCTTTTTTAATTTCTTCTAATTTTAATAAATTTTTAGAAAGTTCAAGTTTGGCTAAATGATATTTTGCATTTATACTTTCAAGTTCATTTTGAGCACTAAGACCCACTTTATAGAATTTTCTTAATCTTTGTAAGGTATTTTCTAAAAATAATTCTTTTTGTTCGCTAGCTTTAATGATAGCTTGAAGACTTTGATAATTAAAATATAAAGTTGAAGCTTTAAGAGCTAGGTAATTTTTACTTTGTTCTTTATTTAATTCTGTAATATTTTTCTTAAATTTTAAAGAGTTAATTAAAGCTTCTCTTTTGCCTCCATCATACAAAAGAAAATTAAGACTTAATTTTGTGTAAAAACTTTCTTGTGGATCTATGATAAGACGATCCTTATTAAGACCTACATATCCTATATCCAAATTTAAATTTGGCATATAGGATGAAGTTAAACTTTGAATTTCAAAAGAACTTTGCATATTTTGCATTATTTTAATTTGATATTGCTCATTTTTTAAGCTAGTTCAATTAATTCTTTTAAATTAGATG
>NZ_JAENKR010000106.1:0-3541 GCF_016598965.1 Campylobacter sp. TTU-622 | reverse complement strand
CTATATTAATTTTGCCATTTTTTTCAAAAGCATAAATTTTATTAGCAATTTTATCAACAAAATATCTATCATGAGAAATAAATAAAATAGCACCTTTATAATCTAAAAGATATTCTTCTAAAATATTAATTGTTGAAATATCAAGATCATTTGTTGGCTCATCTAAAATTAAAACATCATATTCTTTAGTAAAAAGCAAAGCTAAGGCGACGCGATTTTTCTCTCCACCACTTAATACGCTTACAGGCTTATCTAAAAATTCTTTTGGAAATAAAAAATGCTTTAAATAACCATAAATATGCATATTTTTGCCTTTAACTAAAACTCTATCACCTCCATTAGGACAAAAAATTTCAATAAGAGTTTTATCTGAATTTAAAAGCGTTCTTGCTTGATCAAAATACCCTATTTTTATATCTCCTTTTTTAATCTTCCCGCTATCACTTAAAACTTGCTCCATAAGAATCTTTAAAAATGTTGATTTGCCACAACCATTTTTACCAACTATAGCTATACGTTCATTTTGTAAAATTCTTGCACTAAAATCTTTAAAAAGAACTTTTTCACCTATACTTTTACTAATATTTTCAAGTTCAAAAAGCATTTTCTTGCGGTTTGAATTTTGATTTGAATTTATTTGACTTGCTCTTTGAATTTCAAGTTTAAGACGATTTATAATTGCAGGATTTTTCTTAGCTTCCTCTCTCATTTTTAAAATTCTTTCTTTGCGACCTTGATTTCGTTTAAGTCTTGCCTTAACACCTTTTCTTAACCATTCTTCTTCACTTTTGAGTTGCTTTAATAAATTTTCATAATTTTTTGAAAGATTTTGAAGGATTTGAGCTTTTTTATCTAAATAATTTGTATATCCCCCTTCAAAAACATTAATATTGCCATTTTCTATTTCGACACATTTATGTGCTATTTCTTCTATAAAATATCTATCGTGCGAAATAAAAATAATACACATTTTAGATTTTTTAAGCATATCCTCTAAAAAACTTGTCATATAAACATCTAAATGATTGGTTGGTTCATCTAAAAGAAGTATATCAGGATTTTTAAGCAAGAGAATACTAAGACCAACTCTACGAATCTCTCCTCCGCTTAAAGAGCAAACCATTTGATCTTTAAATTCCAATAGCTTTAATTCATTTAAAATTCTATGAATTTTTTGATCAATATTCCAAGCATCTTTACTATCAATCAAATTTATAAGTTCATCAATTCTTTTTAATAAAGTTTTATTGCAAGGATCTTTAGATAATTTATCTTGTAAATTTTCATACTCATTTAAAGTATCATAAATTTCTTTAAGTTCTTTATGGATTAATTCATTAACACTTAAATTAAGTTCAAAATCGACCTGTTGGGAAAGCATTGCTATGGTTTTTCCATTCTGCCTTAAAACTCTTCCACTATCTAAAGATAAATTTCCAAAAATGATTTTTAAAAAAGTAGATTTTCCTTGTCCATTCTTACCTATTATGGCAATTTTTTCACCTTCGCAAACACTAAAATTTGCTTCATTAAGAATAATTCTTTCATCAAATCTTTTTGATGCATTAATTAAATCTATTAGTGCCAAAAAAATCCTTAAAATAATAGTTTATAACCATATTTCCTTTGCTTTAGCATTAATTTTATATTCTTTTAATTTATTAATAATATTTTCAATTAAGGTTTTATTATCAGTATTTAAAAAAATCTCTGGATTATCATTTGATTTTAATAAAAAATAATCAATATTAAAAAAATTAAGAGTTTGTTTTAAACAAAATATAGAATAAATATCATATTTATTAATTATTAATTGATAGTACTTACTTTTTTCCTTAAAATCGCTTATATCAGCCTCAAAATGCATGCTAAATTGTTCTGCTGCTGGAGTATAATCTTTTGAGACCCAATTAGCAACTTCTTCTTGCCAAGTAGGGTTGTTATTAGTAGAAATTGCTTGAATTTTATTATCTTGCATAAATTGCGGAGTAAAATCTATATTTGATTTAAAACTCCACAACAAAAAGAAAACAGCAACAAGTAAAATCAGTAAGAAAAAACCTAAAAATCCTATAAGGAAATACTGCTTCATTATGATAAATGATCTTTTATAATATCACCTAAAGTAATTTTGTCATTATTATTAATTTCATTTAAAGCTTCTCTTTCTTTTATTTTTAATAAATTCTTCACACTTAAACGAATTCTATTCTTCTTTTCATCAATAAAAGCAATACTTGCTTCAACTTCATCTCCAATTTTTAATTTTTCAAAATCTGAAATATTAATATCTTCTTTATGGATTAAAGCATCGACTTCTTCACTAAGTTCAACAAAAACACCAAATTCTTTTATATCTCTAACAATGCCTTTGACTATATCTCCTACTTTATGTTCTTTAGCATAACTTTGAACAGGGCTTTGAGTCAATTCTTTTGCACTTAAAGAGATTTTTTGATTTTCTGTATCTATTTTAATAATTTTAACTTTTATTTTATCTCCACTTTTAAACAAATCTTTACATTTGATATTTCTATTCCAAGAAGCATCTTCATTATGTAAAAGTCCCTCTATAGAATCAAATTTAACAAAAGCACCAAATGAAGTAATAGAAGTAACTACACCTTCTACAATATCACCACTTTTATACATTTTGATAAAATTCTCAAAAGGTTTTGTTAATAAATTTCTTAAAGATACCCTTAAACGTCTTTCTTCTGGATTTATTTCAATCACTTCAACATCAATTTCTTGTCCCTTGCTAAGATAGTCTTTTGGTGTTTTAATATTTTTATCCCAAGAGATTTCACTAATGCGTAAAAAACCTTCTATATCATTGCCTAAATCAACAAAGGCTCCATATGATTCTATATTTGATACTACAACCTTAATAGTATCTCCAACTTCTAAATTATCTTTTATCTCCATCCAAGGATCTGGCAAAGCAGCTTTAATAGAAAGAGAAAGATGCTTTTTATCTTTATCGTATTTTATAACCTTAACTGGAACTTTATCACCTTCTTTATAAAAAAGATTTGGATTTACAGGACCTTTATACGAAATTTCACTATAATGCACAAGTCCATCAATTCCTCCAACATCAACAAACATTCCATAAGTTGTTATTTTTTTAATAACTCCTTCTATAAGATCTTGTGTTTGAGTAATATTATAAATAGTTTCTTTTCTTTTCTTTCTTTCTTCATCTAAAATCTTTTTTCTAGAAACAACAATACTTTGATTTTCTTTATCAATTTTGATAATTTTAACTTTAAAAGTTTTATTTAAAACATTAGCATTTTCTTTAAAACCATACTGAGATTTAGGTAGAAAAAATTCAACATTATCTTTATCAATAGCTATAAGACCGCCTTTATTTTTTCCTATAATTTTAACCTCAAAAATACTTTCTTGATCTTCTTTATAGTTTTCAATAAACCAAATTACTTTTTCTTTTCTTAAAGCTTTACTATGAGATATTAAAGATTTTCCATTGCGTGACCCAATGATAGCAACTTTTATTTTATCACCTATTTTAAAT
>NZ_JAENKR010000105.1:0-3636 GCF_016598965.1 Campylobacter sp. TTU-622 | reverse complement strand
TTGATTGTGCTTCTTTATTTAATTCCAATGGAACAGGTTTAAATTTAAGAGATGGACAAGGAATTTGGGTATCTTATGCAGATGCAAAATACTCTACAAACTCTTTAGGGGTAAGTGCTTTTGATTCAAATTTACAACAAACTCAAACTGCAGCTTTTTGGGGAAATGGTAACCAAAAAACAACATTAAGCATAGTTTTAAATGGTGTAAAAATAGAAAATGAAAATATAACAAGTATAGATGATGCTATAGCTTATATCAATACTTTCACAGCTTCTAATGACACAAGACAAGGAACAGGAGTTAAAGCGGTTAAAAATGCTGATGGTAGTGGTATAGATTTTATCAATGACAACTCAGATGGCACTACAGATAGTATGAAAAATATTGACCTTGTAGTAAATACCAATAACACAGCAGGTGAGGTTTGGACAGCGACTTGGACAGCAGGGCAAGATGGCGCAGAAGGTTCATTTACATATGCTCAAGTAACACAAAATAATGCTTCTTTATGGACAGCTACAGGCGGAACAGCTGGCACACAAAATAGTTTAACAGGAGGATTTAAAGCTCAAGTTATCACTGCTCATAAATATATCTATAGTTCTTCAGCCCAAACTCTTCCTCCTATGTATAATCCTGATGGAGGTTATTCTTATGTTCCAGGGACAAATGGAGGAGCAGGAAATCCTACTTGGAATGGCACAGATACTGCTAGTATAGGTTCAAAAAATTATTATGATGCAGTAAATGGTGGTTTATTAAATACAAATGTAAGAACCTTCCATACTACTGAAGATTTAAGAGAGCTTTTACAAAGAGATGCAAGATATGGGGTTGATTATGATGGAAGTGGTTCGTTTGCTGCAGCTGATGTAAATGAAAATGTAAAAGTAGTTGTAAATTCTTCAGGGGCTTTTTCTATCACTAATGTTAATGAAACTACAAATAGCCCAACACTTGTTACAGGGGGTCAAGGACCATTACAATTTGGACCTCACAATATGAATTTTAATATCACAGCTTATACAGATGAGAAAGGAACAGTAAGCACTAATGATGCTTTTACAAAGATCTTTAAAGGACTTGATGGTTCTTTTCCTGCTGGAAATCAAGTAAAACAAAGTGAGCTTTTAAAACTTAGCGCTTTTTCAGCTGGACTTGAAATTTATGACTCTTTAGGTTCAAAACATACTTTAGAAGTGCAATTTGTAAAACAAAGCACTACTCAAGATGGTGGTAATGAATGGCAAATGATTATCCGTGTTCCTGAGCCTGCTGAGATTAATACCACAGGAGAAGGTCCAAACAATATCATCGTAGGAACAGCAAGATTTAACAATGATGGTTCTTTATCAAATTATAATCCAAGAACAATCAATTTTTCACCAAATAATGGTGCAGCACCAAATCAACAAATCAAACTTAGCTTTGGAACAAGTGGAAGTAATGATGGTCTAGTAAGCTCAAACTCAGCTTCAACCTTAACTTCTCAAGCAACTGATGGTTATACTTCAGGAAACTTAAAACCTGATGCGATACGCGTTGATGATAAAGGTAATATCTTAGGTGAATTTACAAACGGAAAAACTTTTGCAGTAGCAAAAATTGCTATGGCTTCAGTGGCTAATAACTCAGGTCTTGAAGAAATCGGCGGAAACCTTTTTAAAGTAACAGCAAATAGTGGTTCTATAGTAGTAGGTGAAGCTGGAACAGGCGGACGCGGTGAGATGAAAACCTCAGCACTTGAAATGTCAAATGTGGATTTGAGTCGTTCTTTAACTGAACTTATCATCATACAAAGAGGTTATCAAGCAAACTCTAAAACAATTTCAACTAGCGATCAAATGCTTCAAACTTTGATCCAATTAAAACAATAATCAAGCTTTATCCAAGTTTTCTTGGATAAACTAAATCTTGCTTTGCAAGCCTACTTTTAGTGGTTTTACAATACAAGATTTATACGTAGGCTTGATGCCTTCAATTATTGCTAACTCACCTTTTGGTGAGTTGCAATTTAATTGATACTTTTTTATTAAGTTAATTAAAAAATATAAAAAGTAAATAACTACAAAAAACCTGCCTTTTAGTTTAAATTTAAACAAATAAAGCAAAAATTAATCTTTTATAAGTATGATAAAAGATTTAATACTTTTTAAGGAAATTATATGCTCTTAAGTAATCCCATTATTATAAGTGTTATCTTAATGACTTTACTTTGTATTTTTCGTTTTAATGTTTTGCTTAGTCTTTTAATCTCTGCTTTAGTAGCTGGAATGCTTGCCCATTTGTCTATGGTGGAGACTATGGATATTTTAATAAGCGGTATGAAAGAAAATTTAAAAACTGCTTTAAGTTATATTTTACTAGGAGCCATTGCCGCTGCTATTTCCAAAACAAATTTAACTGCTTATTTGATTAAAATCGTAAGCCACTTTATTTCGCATAAAAAATACTTTTTGCTAATTTCTTTAACTATTATTTCTTGTTTTTCACAAAATTTAGTGCCTATACACGTGGCTTTTATACCACTTTTAATACCGCCACTTTTAAGTCTTTTTAATCGCTTAAAAATTGATCGTAGAGCGGTAGCTTGTGCTTTAACTTTTGGACTTACCACTCCTTATATGGTGCTACCTGTAGGCTTTGGACTTACTTTCCAAGATCTAATAAAAGATAATATCGCTTCTAATGGAGTAAATGTAAGCTTAAGTGATGTTACCAATACGATGTATTTGGCTGCTTTTTGTATGATACTTGGACTTTTTTTAGCTATTTTTGTTTTTTATAGAAAACCAAGAGAATATAAAGAGATAGAAATTTCTAAAGTAGATTTTGACAATCTTAAAATGACACGTAAGGAATGGGGTGTTTTAGCAGGACTTATAGTAACCTTAATCTGTCAAATCGCTACTATGAATTTACCTTTATCTGGACTTTTAGGTTTTGTTTTAATGGTAATTTTAGGAGGAGTTGAATACAAAAAAATTGATTTGATTTTTGATGATGGCTTAAAGATGATGGGCTTTATAGCCTTTGTTATACTCGTAGCGGCTGGATATGGAGAAGTTTTAAAACAAAGCGGTGCTGTTAGTGAGCTTGTAAATTCTGTTGTTCCTTTTATGCAAGAGAGTAAATTTCTAGCTATTTTTATAATGCTTTTAATAGGACTTTTAATCACAATGGGTATAGGAACTTCTTTTGGAACTATACCTATTATCACCACTCTTTTTGTTCCTATTTGTTTGGAATTAAATTTCTCTCTTGCTTTAATAGTCTTTATAATAGGAGTTGCAGGTGCACTAGGCGATGCAGGAAGTCCAGCAAGTGAAACTACAATGGGTGTTAGTGTAGGACTTAATGCTGATAAACAACACGATCACATTAAAGATACTTGTATCCCTACTTTTATCTTTTATAATGGAACTTTATTATTTATTGGAAGCGTGATAGCATTATTTTTATAAAAATTTTTTAAAACTTTTTATAATGGGTATAGGACTTGAAACTATACTCATTATCCACTCTTTTTGTTCCTATTTGTTTGGAATTAAATTTCTCTCTTGCTTTAATAGTCTTTATAATAGGAGTTGCAGGTGCACTAGGCGATGCAGGAAGTCCAGCAAGTGAAACTAC
>NZ_JAENKR010000104.1:0-3826 GCF_016598965.1 Campylobacter sp. TTU-622 | reverse complement strand
GTTTAATGCTTTGGCAAATTTTATCATAGAATTTAGTAAAGATTATGATTTAAAAGTGCTTTTAAGTGGAGGAGTTTTTCAAAATAAAACCTTACTTGAAATTTTAAAAGCTAAAGAATTTAACTTTTTTGTGCCTTTAAAATATCCTTGCAATGATAGTTCTATTGCTTTAGGACAAATGGTACATTATTTAAATTCAAAAAAATAAAAAAATATTTTAAAACTCATAATTTTTTAATGCTTTTAAGGCTAAAATGAAGTAAAAACTAAAAGGAAAAAACAATGTGTAAAGATTGTGGCTGTTCTATAAATTCAACTCATACTCACGATCACCATCATCACGAAAATCCAAGTCTAAAAGAAAGTAAAACCATAGAAGTAATTTCTAAAATATTAGATAAAAATGATGAAGAAGCAAAACACAACAGAGCTCATTTCAATGAAACAAACACGCTTTGTATTAATTTAATGAGTTCTCCAGGTAGTGGTAAAACAACGCTTTTAGAAAAAACTATCAAAGCTTTAAAAGATGAGTTTAAAATTGCTGTGATTGAAGGAGATTTAGAAACCAATAACGATGCCCTAAGAGTAAGAGATGCTGGAGCTTTAGCATATCAAATTACTACAGGACAAAGTTGTCATTTAGATGCTTTTATGGTGCATAAGGCTTTACATCATTTAGATATTAAAGATATAGATTTACTTTTTATAGAAAATGTAGGCAATTTAGTTTGCCCTGCAAGTTATGATTTAGGAGAGCATTTAAATGTGGTCTTGCTTTCTGTAACTGAAGGTAGCGATAAACCACAAAAATATCCTGTAATGTTTAAAAAAGCAGATATTGTATTAATTACAAAGGCTGATTTGGCACATCATTTTGATTTTGATATTAAAGAAGCTACTAGGCTTATCAAAGAATTAAGTCCTAGAGCTGATATCATTACTCTTGATGCAAAAAATGGCACAAATATGGAGCTTTGGTATAAAGTGCTTAAACTCAAAAAGGAGCTTTTTTAATGTGTTTATCTATACCTTCTGAAATTTTAGAAATAGATGAGTTAAATAATGCTTTAGTGCAAACTTTAGGCGTAAAAAGAAAAGTAAATTTAGATCTTATTGATGAGCCTCTAAAACAAGGTGATTATGTTTTAATCCACGTTGGAGTTGCTATGGAAAAAATCGACAAAGAAGCTGCACTAGAGAGCATTAAAACCTATCAAGAAATAGTAGAAAAAATGAATAGCGGGGAGATAAAAAGTAATGAGGGGGATTTAGGTTTAAATGAATTTTATCGATGAATTTAGAGATAAAGAAAGTATTTTAGCCCTAAAAAAACTTATAGAACAAGAGCTTAAAAACCCTATCAATATTATGGAGATTTGTGGCGGACATACTCATAGTATTATGAAGTATGCCCTACCTTCCATTTTACCAAAAGAGATAAATTTTATTCATGGACCAGGTTGTCCAGTTTGTGTAATGCCAAGAGAACGTATTGATATAGCTATTAAATTAGCTTCGATGAAAGATACTATTTTTTGCACCTTAGGAGATCTTTTAAGAGTGCCTGGTAGTGAGTTTTCTTTGCTTGATTTAAGAGCTAAAGGAGCTGACATTAGAGCGCTTTACTCTCCACTTGAAGTTTTAGATCTTGCTAAAAAAAATCCAGATAAAATCATTATCTTTTTTGCCATAGGCTTTGAAACTACTACACCTATGAGTGCCTTACTTCTTGAAAAAGTGATAAAAGAAAATTTAAACAACGTCTTTTTTCATATCAATCATATCACCGTTCCAGCTCCTATTGAAGCGATTATGAGTGATGAAAACGTAAAAATCAATGCCTTTTTAGGTCCTTCTCATGTAAGTGTGATCACAGGTTATGGTATTTATGAACCTTTAGCTATCAAATTTAAAACTCCTATTGCCGTAAGTGGTTTTGAGCCTGTAGATATTTTAGAAAGCATTTTAAATATCATAAAACAAAGCAATGAAGGTAAATTTGAAGTATTTAATCAATATAAAAGAGCTGTAAGTAAAGAAGGCAATATCAAAGCCCAAAATTTGGTTAAAAAATATTTCCAAGTATGTGATTTTGAATTTCGTGGCTTAGGACTTATTAAAGATGGAGGCTTAAAGCTAAAAGAAGAATTTAGCACCTATGATGCAGGTAAAAAGTTTGATTGCACTGTGCAAAGCAAAAATGAAAATAAAGCTTGTATTTGTGGGCAAATTTTAAGAGGTTTAGCCAAGCCTTATGATTGTAAAGTTTTTGCTAAAGCTTGCACTCCAAAAAATCCCATAGGAAGTTGCATGGTTTCAGGTGAAGGAGCTTGTGCAGCATATTATAAATATTCAAAGGTGAATACATGAAAAATATTTCCTTAGCTCATGGGGGTGGCGGAGAAGAGATGAATGAGCTTTTAACTAAGCTTTTCAAGATCTTTAATAATGAAATTTTAAATGCAAACAATGATGCAGCGATTTTGGGCAATTTAGCCTTAAGTACAGATTCTTTTGTATTAAGTCCGATTTTTTTAGATGATGAGATCAATATCGGCAAACTTTGTGTTTGTGGTTCTATTAATGATATTTTAATGGTAGGAGCAAAGCCAAAATATCTAAGTTTAGGACTTATTTTAGAAGAGGGTTTTGAGCTAGAAAAACTAGAACGCATTTTAAAAAGTATCAAAAAAGAGTGTGAAAAATGTGGTGTAATGCTAGTTTGTGGCGATACTAAAGTTGTTCCTAAGGGCAAAGGTGATGAGATTTATATCAACACCACTGCCTTAGGAGAGATCATTGCTAAAAAAGAAAGTAAAAATATCAGAGCAGGGCTTAGTATACTTGTTTCAGGCGATATAGGAAGACACGGAGCTAGTGTTTTAATCAAAAGAAATAATCTAGAAGCTAATATTAAAAGTGATTGTAAAGCTTTAGATAAAGAGGTTTTGGAACTTTTAGAAAAAGATATCAAAGTCATTGCTATGCGTGATGCAACACGAGGCGGACTTAGTGCGGTTTTAAATGAGTGGGCAAAACAAAGCGGAAATGATCTTTTAATTTTTGAAGAAAAAATTACCATACAAGATGAGGTTTTAGGACTTTGTGAGCTTTTTGGCTATGAAGCATATGAACTTGCCAATGAAGGTACTTTTATACTTTGCGTAGAAAAAGAAGATGAGTTAAAAGCCTTAGAAATTCTAAAAAAATACAATGCGAATGCGAGTATTATAGGTGAAGTTTTAGAAGAGAAAAAAGCACGCGTGATTTTACAAAATGCTTATGGAGCTAAACGCTTTTTAGAAAGCCCTAAAGGCGAACTTCTACCAAGAATTTGCTAATGCACGAATTAAGTATAGTAGAATCTTTAATCGAACTTTGCGAAGAAAACGCCCTAAGCAATAATGCCAAAAATGTGCAAGAAATTTATGTAAAAATCGGGCGTTTAAGTGGTATAGAAGTAGATCTTTTTAGACGTTGCTTTGAAACCTTTAAAGAAAACTCAAATCTTTGCAAAAATGCTAAGCTTTTTATAGAGCTTGCCCCACTTGAAATTTTATGTTTAAAATGTGATCAAAAAAGCATTTTAGAAGAAAATATTTTTAAATGCCCTAAGTGTGAAAGTATAGAATACAAAATCACACAAGGTGAAGATTTGCACTTAATGAGGCTTATAATGGAGTGAATTTAAAGATGAATAATTTTAGATTTATCAGTAAATTAATGAAAACATTAAAAACAAACCAATAAATTAAAAAATATTTTTTATATAAATAAAGCTCCAATATATTTTAAATTTAAAAATAAAACTAATATTATTTAA
>NZ_JAENKR010000103.1:0-3965 GCF_016598965.1 Campylobacter sp. TTU-622 | reverse complement strand
AATAAATTCCTATATCATCCTCTACTATGCTAAAACTTGGAGAATTATAAAGACCTAAATTTAAAGATCTTATAAAACCATCTTCTAAAAGCAAAAATGAGCCTTTATGTTTTTTAGCCAAAGAAATAGCCCTTAAACCAGATTTTTTACGTCCCCAGCCCAAAAAAATACTATTATCTTTTACATTAAAAAAAGAATATAATTTAATTTTATAAAAATTTTTAACATTTTTAATAAGTTTCCTAGAAGTAGAATATAAATTCATATAAACCTTAAAAATTTATTTAAAATAATATTTTAACATTTATTTTATATTTTATAAATAAAGCTTTACTTTAGATTTTCTTAATATAATAAATAACTTTAAAACAAAGAAAAGGATTTTTCAATGAAATTAAAATCAATATTATATCCAGCAACGGCTTTGTTAGCTTTTTCTTATTTAAATGTTAATGCTGCTCCTTTAGAAGAAGCAATTAAAGATATAGATGTTTCTGGAACTTTAAGATATCGCTATGATAGTGCAAGTGGGAATTTTCGCGATCATAAACGTGGTTTTTTAGACGATGTGGGCGAAGGTTATATTAAAGATAAACAAATGCATAATTATAAAGCACAAATTAATTTTAGTGGTGCTATTGCTGATAATTTTAAGCTTTTTATACAATTTAATTATAGTGCTAAAGATGGTGGATATGGTGTTTATGATGGAAATCCAACATTGCCAAGTGGTGCAGTTAATCCTAATTATAATCCTAATATTAGTGATACTCAAACAGGATTTTCTGTGCGCCAGCTTTATTTAACTTATGCAATTGATGATTTTAATACAAATATTATTTTAGGTAAGCAACAATTAAATACTATTTGGACTGATAATAGTATAGATGGTTTAGTTGGAACAGGTGTTAAAATCATTAATAATAGCTTTGATCATTTAAGTTTTGTAGCTTTTGCTATTGATAGTTTTGGACTAGATGAACAACCAAACGATTTTTATGCAAATGCTCAATATAGTTTAGATGAAAAAACCTATAATGAAAATTTATATGGTGGAGCTATGCTTGGAAATTATGAACTCTTAGGTGGAAATTTTAATCCAGAGCTTTGGCTTTCTTATTTAAATAATTCCTTTTTATTTTATGCTTTCAAATTTAATTATAATGTAGATATTTTTAATGATATTAATTGGAATTTACAAGGAGCATATCTTGGAAATCAAGTTATTGGAAGCAGTTTAAAAGATTTAGGTTTTACAAAAAGTAATTTCTTTGCTCTAAAAGGAACAATCGCAATTAATAGCATTGATGCAAGTTTAGGTGGGGTTTATTATGGTGATAAAAATAGCAATAATATGGTAGTTATAGAAGATCAAGGAAATCTTAAATCTCTTTTAGCAGGTGAGGAAATTTTTTATTCTGATGGCTCTAAACTCAATGGAGATACTGGTGAAAATCTTTTCGCTTTTGCAAGCGCTGGATATACCTTTAATGAAGTATTGCGCTTGGGTGCAGATTTTGTTTATGGTGGAACCAAATCAGGCGATATCTCAGCTGTAGCTGGAAGAGCAGGAAAAAAACTTGAATCTGTTGCAAGAATAGATTATAAATATTCTCCTAAACTTACCTTTAGAACTTGGTATTCTTATGCTAAAGTAAAAGCTTTACACGATGAGGGAGAAAAAAATACTGTTCGTCTTGAAGCTTTATATAAATTTTAAAATAATAAAACGCATTTTTGCGTTTTATTACAATCTTACACTACTTGGAAGATTAACTAAAGTTTTTTCTAAAATTTTAGTATAAGCTAATCCATCATTTTGGCAATTTTTATACATTTTTAAAGAAGCTAAACTTTTCCATACAGGACGTACAAAAATATTATTTTCAAAACATTCTTTAATAAAAATATTTCTTAAATTTTCATCTTTAAAAATTAGCGCATTAAGCCAAAAATTACTTTTTGAATTTGAAATCTCATCTACAAAAGTTAAAAATTCATTATTTTTAAAAAAGTTTTTATATAGCATAGTTAATTCTCTTTTATTTTTTAAAAAAAACTCCAAATTTTCAAGCTGTGCAAGAAGCAAAGCTGCATTAATATTGCAAAGTCTATAATTGTAAGCTATTAAATCGTGCTCATATTCATAAGGATGATTGATTTTAGCAGTGGTGCTTAAATGTTTAATTTTTTTTGCAATATCGTCATCATTACATAAAACAGCTCCCCCGCATCCTCCTGTTACAATTTTATTGCCATTAAAACTTAAAATTCCACAAGCTCCTAAAGTTCCCAAAGCTTTATTATTATAAGTGCTTCCTAGTGCCTCTGCACTATCTTCAATAAGAATTAAATGATAATTTTGGCAAATCTTTATAAGCTCTTTAAGTTTTGCAGCCAAGCCAAAAGTATGCATTATCACACAAGCTTTTATGTGCTTGTGTGTTTTTTTATTAAAAGTTTTTTGTTCTTTTTGATAGGTATTTTCTTTTAAGAAATTTTCCAAAGCTTTAGGATCAAGACTTAAGCTTTCTTTATCTACATCTAAAAAAATAGGTTTTGCGCCAGTGTAAGCAATAGCATTAGCTGTTGCCACAAAACTAATAGCTTGAGTAATTACTTCATTATCTTCATTGATATCATAAGCTAAAAGTGCTAAATGTAAAGCTGAAGTTCCAGAATTTGTTGCGACAACAAAAGGAGAATTTGTAATTTGCTTAATTTTATTTTCAAATTTATGAACAAATTCTCCCACGCTTGAAACAAAGCCTGTATCGATACAATGTTCAAGATATTTTTTCTCATTACCTATAAAACAAGGTTCATGAAGAGCAATTTCTTTTTTATGAGAAAAAAGTTCTTTAATAAAATTAATTTCTTTTTCAAACATTGTAAATATTACTTTTATAAGAACTTAAATTTTCTTTAAAATAATCGATACTTTTTTGAAGCCCTTCTTCTAAACTTATTTTACTTTTCCAACCCGTTGCATTAAAAAGTTTGGAGCTATCGCAACAAAGTCTTAATACTTCGCTATTTTTAGGACGCAGTCTTTGCTTATCTTGAATAATCTTTATATCTGAATTTAAGAGCTTTTTAATAAGCATAACAACTTCTTGCATAGAATACTCTTTAGAACTTCCTATATTAAAAACTTCTCCATAATTTTTTAATTTAAGCAAAGAAATAAAACCTTCGCAAGTATCTAAAACAAAATTTAAATCCCTTGTAGGTGTAAGATCTCCTAATTTTAATTCTTTTTCTTTATTTAAAATTTGCGTAATAATTGTAGGAATAATAGCTCTTGCACTTTGTCTTGGACCATAAGTATTAAAAGGTCTTGCAATGATAAGTGGAAGATTAAAAGAATGATAATAACTAAGAGCCATCATATCAGCTGCGATCTTGCTTGCTGAATAAGGACTTTGAGGTTGTAAAGGATGCTTTTCATCAATAGGAACATAAAGGGCACTTCCATATACTTCACTTGTTGAAGTATGAATAAAAAGTTTAATATCACTTTTTTTTGCTGCTTCTAAAAGATTTAAAGTACCCCCTATATTGGTATCAACATAACTTTTAGGAGCCATATAAGAATAAGGAATAGCGATTAAAGCACCTAAGTGAAAAATAATATTAACATCTTGAACCAATTTTTCACAAAAAAAACTATCTCTTAAATCTCCACTTATAATCTCCATTTCTTTAAGATAAGGACTTTTTTCTAAATGTCCATAAGAGTTAAAAGAATTATATTGCACTAAAGCCTTAACTTTAAAACCTTTTAAAACTAAACTTTCGCAAAGATGAGAGCCTATAAATCCATCCGCACCAGTTACTAGGATATTTTCATCCATTTTTCAAGTCCCCTTTTATATAACTCTTCTTCTAAAGGCTTAATGTTTTTTATTAAAGCAAGTTCTAATGCATTAATATGTGCATATATCATTTTAAGCCATTCTAAA
>NZ_JAENKR010000102.1:0-4012 GCF_016598965.1 Campylobacter sp. TTU-622 | reverse complement strand
TTTTTATACCTTTTATTTATTTTTTTGTAGAATTAAGAAAATTAACCGATTTAATCTTAGCAATTGATATAAAATTAAAAAATATTAATGATAATGTTTTATCTTTTGTCAGGGAAAGTGAAATTTTATACTCTTTTTTAAAAGAAAAAGAAGACAACAAAAAAGAACAAAAATTAATTTTACAAACAAATGAAGATGTTATAATTTCTTCTATAGATATATACGATGATGTTACAAGAATAAAATTAGGACAAGAATATTTTATTTTTAATGAAAATTTCTTACAAAATTTATTTTTTATTTTAGATGATATAACAAAAAATGTTGATAGAATTACCAAAAAAGACTTTTTTAAAACATTTAATAAAAATACTTTAACAAATAAAAAACAAGAGCCTTTTTTCAATGAAGAAGAATTTGATGATTTAATTACAAATCAAGAAAAAATTGGAAAATACTTTTTTAATACAGATGAATATTATATAAACGATATCAATAAATATAAATTTAAATTTTGTGAAAGTTGTTTAGCGGCAAAATATAAAAATAAAACTGATGATGACACTGAAGAATACTTTTGTTCTCCTATTTGCGAAGAAACAGAAAAAATATGCGAAAAATTAAGCGAAGAAATAAATCCTATATTAAATGAAAATGAAAGTCTTCAAGAATATAGTCAAAGAATAGCTAAATCGATTTCTAATGCTTCCACAACAATTACTACTATGCTTGGAGTATCTAAAAATTGGATTAACAATTTCGCAATTTTTCAAAATAAACAAACAGGACACGGTTTAGCAGCTGAACTTATGAATCATCAAAATGAAAAAATTATTGATCAAATAACAAAAAATGCCAAGATTGTTGGAGGAGATAATGCAAAAAATGGAGCTGATAGGATTGTAAATGGTGTAGAAATACAAACTAAATATTACAAAACTCCTCAAAAAACAATAAACTCTGCTTTTGACAATCAAGGAAATGGAAATTATCGTTATTATACAAAGGATAATAAACCTATGACCTTGGAAGTTCCAAAAGATCAATATGATTATGCTGTAAAAAATATGGAAGAGAAAATAGCACAGGGTAAAGTCCCAGGAATAAGTGATCCAAGTGAAGCTAAAAATATTATAAAAAAAGGTAGCGTAACATATCAAGAAGCTAAAAATTATTCTAAATTTTGCTCCAAGGAAAGCTTAAAATTTGATGCAAAAAATGGAGCTGTAGTTGCAAGCACAGCTTTTGGCATAAGTTTTGTTATTAATACATATGTTTTATATTATCAAAATCAAAATATAAAAGAAGCTATAAGACAATCTGCAATTTTAGCATTTAAATCAGGAGGGCAAGCTTTTACTGTTTATATGATTGCAACTCAAGTGCAAAGAATTGAACTTGTTAATAAATTTTTACAGCAAGTAATAAATTTTAATTTTAAAGGAGCATTAGGTCAAAGAATAGCTCAAGGTTTAGCTTTATCTTCCGGAAAAGAAGCCATAAAAACTACTACTGCTATGCAAAATGCAGCTAATAATGCCTTAAGAGGGCAAGTAGTTGTTGCAGCAACTATGATGGCAATTACTTCTGGTATAGAAATTCATCAGATGATGAGAGGAAAGATATCATCTATGCAATGTGTGAAAAATATAATAGTTAATTCTAGTTCAATTGCTGGTGGAGTGGCTGGTGCTATTATAACAGGTGCAGCATTAGGTTCTGTTGTTCCTGGCGTTGGAAATTTGGTTGGAGGATTTGTCGGAGGTATGATAGATGGAATCGGTGTTTCTAAAATTACAAAAAATATATTAGATAATTATATAGAGGATGATTTAACTAAAAAACAAAGAATATTTTTCAATCATATTATAACTTTAAGCACTCTATTTAAACTTTCAAATGCAGAAGCTTCAGAATTTAGTATGATTGTAGATAAAATGATTCAAGAAGATAAAAATTTTTTCAAAGACAAATTAAATGCTTCTATGATATTAGCTTCTTCAAATAAAATTCTAAAACCTATAGTTGTGTTAATTGTATCCAATAGAACCAAACTTCCTTTGCATACTTTTAATAAAGAAATAATTGCAGAAGTCATTGATGAGGAGATTGAAGAAATGATAAATTAAAATATAAAAAGAATTATCTAAAATTTTAGATAATTCTTTAATCGATTTTTAAAACACTTAAAAATGCTTCTTGTGGTAAATGCACTTTTCCAATGGCTTTCATTCTTTTTTTACCTTCTTTTTGTTTTTCAAGTAGTTTTCTTTTTCTTGTAATATCTCCACCATAACATTTTGCGGTAACATTTTTCCCCATAGATTTTACGTTTTCTCTTGCTATGATTTTATTGCCAATGCTTGCTTGGATAGCCACTTCAAAAAGTTGTCTTGGAACTATCTCTTTCATAGCTTTTACAAGCTCTCTTCCCTTTGAAAGTGCTTTTTCATTTGGAACTATAATACTTAGTGCATCAACATTTTCTCCTGCTACTTTAATATCAAGCTTAACAAGATCTCCTACTCTAAATTCAATAGGCTCATAATCAAAACTTGCATAACCTTTAGTAAGACTTTTTAATTTATCATAAAAATCCATTACTATTTCATTTAAAGGTATATCATATTCAAGTAAAACTCTTTGAGGGGTAATATAATCCATCTTAACTTGTACCCCTCTTTTGCGGTTTAAAAGAGTGATTAAATTTCCTAAAAATTCACTAGGTGTTATGATTGTAGCTTTAACATAAGGCTCTTTGATAAAATCAATTTTATTAACTGGTGGAAGTTCGCTTGGATTTTGAATTTTTAATATCACTCCATCTGTTTGATGAATTTCATAAGTTACGGTTGGTGCAGTGGCAATCAAATCAAGATTAAATTCTCTTTCAAGTCTTTCTTTGATCACTTCCATATGTAAAAGCCCTAAAAATCCTACCCTAAAGCCAAAGCCTAGAGCCAAAGAAGTTTCTGGCTCATAAGTAATAGAACTATCATTAAGCTTTAATTTATCAAGAGCATCTCTTAAATCTTCAAATTTATCTGTTTCTATAGGATAAAGTCCTGCAAAAACAAAAGCTTTTGCTTTTTCAAAGCCAGAAATAGGTTCTTTAGCTTTATTTTTTACAAGAGTTATTGTATCACCAACTTGAACATCGCTTACATTTTTTAAACCTAAGACTACAACCCCTACTTCACCTGAATTTAAAGTCTTTGTTTTTATAGGATTTAAAGGATGAGGATAAAAAAGATCTTGAACCAAATGTTTTTTATCTGTGCTCATAATTAATATTTCATCATTTTTAGCAATTTGTCCTTCATAAATTCTTGCTAAAGCTAAAGCACCTAAATAATTATCAAACCAAGAATCATAAATTAAGGCTTTTGTGGGAGCTTCATTATTAATTTTTGGAGCTGGCACTTTGGTAATAATTGCTTCTATAAGCTCTTTTATACCTTGACCTGTTTTTGCACTTACGCAAATTGCCTCTTTACAATCTATACCTATAATATGTTCTATTTCGTGTTTTACTTTTTCTACATTAGCTGAGGGAAGATCAATTTTATTGATCACTGGAATAATTTCAAGATTATTTTCTAAAGCTATATATACATTAGCTATAGTTTGTGCTTCAACACCCTGAGTAGCATCAACAACAAGCAAAGCTCCTTCACAACTTGCTAATGATCTACTAACCTCATAAGAAAAATCAACGTGACCTGGGGTGTCTATTAAATTTAAAATATATTCTTGATTATTAAAAGTGTATTCTAAACGCACAGACTGTGCTTTAATAGTAATACCCCTTTCTTTTTCTATATCCATAGTATCCATAACTTGATTACTCATTAATCTATCGCTAATAGCACCACACTCACTAATAATTCTATCCGCTAATGTGCTTTTTCCGTGATCGATATGAGCTATAATTGAAAAATTTCTAATATTTTGCATTAATTTTTCATACCTTAAACAATTTTTATAAAATTTAATTTTATCAAAAGAACAA
>NZ_JAENKR010000101.1:0-4085 GCF_016598965.1 Campylobacter sp. TTU-622 | reverse complement strand
AAACAAAGAAGAAAACAAAGAAGAAAACAAAGAAGAAAACAAAGAAGAAAACAAAGAAGAAAACAAAGAAGAAAACAAAGAAGAAAACAAAGAAGAAAACAAAGAAGAAAACAAATAAAGAAAAAATATGGATAATCAAAACAAAGAAGAAAATAATTTTTGGATAGCCTATGCTGATTTAATGGCTGGTTTGCTTTTTGTTTTTATTCTTTTAATTGGTGCTATTGTAGTAAAATACGTTTTAACCCAAAGCGACTTACAAGAAATTAAAAAGAATTTAAACAAACAAGAGCAACATCTTAAAAGAAGCGAAGAAGAATTAAAAAATAAAGAAGATATCGTTTTTAAATTAAGCAAAGAGTTAAGTAAAACTTCCGATGCAATAAATCTCATCAATCAACAAAAAGCAGAACTTGAGGCAAATATAACAAATTATCAACAATTAAGCAAAGAGTTAAATTCTACCTTAGATAGTAAAGATAAACAAATTCTAATATTATTAGGCCAACTTGAAAAAAAAGATGAAGAATTTCAAAATTTAAAACAAGACTTTGAAGAAGCTAAAATAAAAGTTCAAAATTTAAATTTTATAAAAGAAAATTTAAGCAAACAACTTCAATCAAAACTCGATTCTAATATCACTATAAATGAAAAAACTGGAGCAATTATATTGCCAGCAGAAATTTTATTTGATAGAGACTCTTATATATTAAAAAATGAAGCAAAATCAAATCTTAAAAAAATACTTAATGAATATTTTAATGCAATATTAAATGATCCCTCTATTTTAAATAATATAGAAAATATCATTATAGAAGGACATTCAGATAGCGATGGATCTTATATTTATAATTTAGATTTATCTCAAAAAAGAGCCTATGAAGTAATGAGTTTTATCTATACTTTTAATAAAGACCCAAGATTGCAAAAACTTTTGATGGCAAGTGGAAGATCGTTTTCTGATCCTATAATTAAAAATGGCATAGAAGATAAAGAACTAAGCCGTAGGATAGAAATTAAATTTAGCATTAAAAATGATAATGCTCTTAAAGAAGTTGAAAAGTTCTTTGAATATAAATAGTCCTATAGAAAAAATTTCTTTTTGTAATTTTAATTTTTATATAAAACGCGATGATTTATTAGGGGAAATTAACGGCAATAAAGCAAGAAAACTTTATCATTATCTTTTAAAAAAATATCCTAAAAATCAACGTTTTATTAGTTTTGGAAGCTCCCAAAGCAATGCTTTGCTTGCCCTTAGTATATTTTGCAGACAAAATAACTATCAACTTTTTTTTGTTTGTGAAAAACTCTCTTCTTTTTTGGAGCAAAATCCTCACGGAAATTATGCTTTAGCCTTAAAAAATAAGGCTACAATTATACAAAATATAGATTTTTCCCATCGTAGAGAAAAAGCTCTCTCCTTAAAACAAGAAAAAGATATTTTTATCGAAGAAGGAGTTGCAAATAAAGAAGCAGAAGCTGGTTTTATACATCTTGCAAAAGAAATTGATCAACAAAGCAGAAGTTTAAATTTAGATTTTGATATATTTTTACCTTCTGGAACCGGAACATCTGCAGCTTTTTTAGCAAAACATAGCAAATCAAAGGTTTTTACCTGTGCTTGCGTTGGAGATGAAATATATTTGAAAAAACAAATTTTAACCCTTGATCCTTATTATGATTTTTCTAATTTATATATACTAAAACTTCCTAAAAAATATCATTTTGCTAAACCTTATTTAGAATTTTATAAGCTTTATTTAATGCTAAAACAAGAATGCAATATTGAATTTGATTTACTTTATGATATGTTAGGCATAAAAACACTTATGTATTATCAAACTACTTTTAAAAAACCTATCTTATATATACACCAAGGTGGGATTATCGGTAATGAAAGTATGTTAGAAAGATATAAGAGAAAATTTGCACATTTGTAATTTTTTTTAATTTAAATTGATATTTATTTTATATAATTTTAATTAAAAAAATAAAAGTTGCATTATGGGTAAAATTAAAAAGTCTATCAAAAAAGCTGTGGCATTGGGTTATAAAAAAGATCAGCAAAATGCTCCAAAAGTTCTAGCAAGTGGAAAAGGTGAAAGTGCATCTAAAATTATTTCTCTTGCTAAAGAACACGGAGTGCCCATAAAAGAAGATGAAGATTTAATAGAAATTTTAAGCAAACTTGATTTAGGTGATGAAATCCCTCCTAATATGTATAAAGCAGTAGCTGAAGTGTTTGCTTTTATTTATCAAATGGTCAATGAAACACCTGCGGAAAAAAAACATAATTAAATTAATTTACAAATAATAAACAATAAATTCCATCAAAATAAGAAATTAATCTAAAATATTGCATCTTAACTATAAAATAAAATAATAAATATTAAAAATCTAAATTATATACTCAATTTATAAAATTAGCTATATTTTGACCAAATTTAATATTTTGATTTTCTTGAATTTTGAAATTTAAAAATCCTTTTTGAGCTATTATAACAATAGTAGAGCCTAACTCAAAATTTCCTAACTCTTCCCCTTTTGTTATTTTTAAATTATGATATGTTGTAGTAAAATTATCATACTTGTTTGTATTTGTTTGTATATTAGAATCAAAATTAAAACGCATTTTTCCAACGTTTTGCGCTCCAACGAAAATAAGCCAAAAGATAAAATTATTTTCACTTTTACATTTTAAACATACTCTTTCATTTTCACTATAAAGATTTGGAATTCTTTTTAAATATTTTTCATTTACACTATAAAGTTTTCCTCGAGTATAAATAGCACTTAAAATTTCTAAATTACAAGGAGCGTGATAGCGATGATAATCTTTTGGAGAAAGGTAAATATTAATACAATCAAGTCCATTTTCAAGCTCTTTTAATTCAAAATTATCTCTTATAAGAGCGTTAATGCTATAAATTTTCCCTTTAATACTAAAAGACAAAAATTCATCCTTTTTTTGACAAAAAGAATTTGTAATTTGTATGATTTTTCCATCACAAGGCGCTATAAAATCATCTTCTAATTTTCTTGAAATTTCTAGGCTTCTTGTAAAAAGTGCATTTAAACTTTCATAATCACGTGCTTGCTTAAATTCGCTCATATCAATTTTAAAATATTTTATATAAGCTTTATTTATTAATATTTGCAATGGTTTGAAAAATTTAATCCTAGCTATAAGTCCAAAAATTCTTGAACTTTGATTAGAAAAACTCATTTCTTTCCTTTTAATTCTAATAATACTATTTCACTTGGAGCAAAAACTCTTAAGCTAGGACCCCAAAATCCAGCTCCACTACTTACATAAAGTTTTGTTTTTTCATTTAAATAGTACAAACCATACAAAAACCCTTGATTTAATTTTACAGCAATTCCAAAAGGGAAAATTTGTCCAGCATGAGTGTGCCCACTTAAAATAAGATCAAAATCTCTCACATCATAAAGTAATGCTGTTTTTGGCTGATGGGTTAATAAAATACTTGGCTTATCTTTGCTTAAATCTTTTTTAACCTTATCTAAATCTGGACCATAAACACCTTGTTTTAAGCCCATCAAATCACCTATTCCAGCAATGTTAATGATCCCTAAATCTATATTTTTATTTAATAAAATTTGCATATTTGTATTTTCATTTAAAAGTTGCAAAACCTTATTGACATTATGATAATACTCGTGATTTCCTAAAACATAGAAAGTTCCAAATTTCGATTTAAATTCATTTAATATATTTATATAATTTTTTAAATACATAACATCAGTATCAACCAAATCTCCTACTATTACAACCAAATCGGGTTCTAAGGCATTAGTCTTTATGATAAGTTTTTCTAAAAAATTCTTATGAAGATTTTTTCCTAAATGGATATCAGTAAGCATAGCTATTTTTAAATCTTGTTTTAGATTATCAATATAAATTTGTTCCTTTTTAACATTAGGAATTTTAAGAGCATTATTTATACTTATATATATTAAAAATCCTCCAAAAATTAATATAAAAATTTCAAAAATAATGCGTAGAAATTTATATGATATAGAATAATTTTTCCCAAAAAAAATACAGATAAATTTTATAA
>NZ_JAENKR010000100.1:0-4279 GCF_016598965.1 Campylobacter sp. TTU-622 | reverse complement strand
CTCATATCAATCACATAACGAAATTTTGCTTTACCTGAAGTAAGATTTTCATAAGCTTTATCAATTTCGTTTGGCTTTATAAGTTCAATCTCTGGATAAATTTGATGCTTTAGTGAAAAATCAAGCATTTCTTGAGTTTCAGCAATACCACCTATTAAAGAGCCATAAACTTTTTTTCCAGCTTTAAATATAAGATCTTTTATATTGATATTTACTTCATTTTCTAAAGGAGGAAGTCCAACAATAGCCATTTCTCCACCAAATTTAAGTAATTCTATATATGCAACAGGATCATAAGCAGTTGGTATAGTTGAAATAATAAAATCAAATCTTTCTTTTACGATATTTTTATCAGTGCTTGTATAAAATGAACTCACACCCATTGCTAAAGCATCAGCTTTTTTATTTTCATTTCTAGCAAAAACACTTACTTTTGCACCCATTTTAATAGCGTATTTTACAGCCATCATACCAAGCCCACCAAAACCAGCTATAGCTACACTTGAGCCTTCTTTAACATTAGAAAATTTTAAAGGTGAATAAGTAGTAATTCCTGCACAAAGTAAAGGTGCAACTTTTTCCATAGGAGCATCTTTTGGCACACAAATGGCAAAGTTTTCACTCACAACAATATTATTTGAATAGCCTCCATAAGTAATTTCATCATTGTGGAAGCAATCTTTACTATTATAAGTATAAATTGTTTTTCCTTGTTCGCAAAATTGCTCTTGTGAGCGTTTGCAAGCATCACATTCTCCACAAGAATTTATCATACAACCTACCCCTGCATAATCACCTACTTTAAATTTGCTTACATTTTTTCCTACAGCTATAACTTCTCCAGCTATTTCATGTCCTGGAACGCAAGGATATATAGCTTCACCCCACTCACTTCTTGCAGTATGAATATCACTATGACAAATTCCAGCATATAAAATTTTAATTAAAATATCATTATCACCAATGGCATGACGGCTAAAATCAAAAGGTGTAAATTTAGCATCTTTACTAAGCATTGCATAGCCTTTACTTTGTATGCGTCCATTATCTAAAATAGTATATTTCATTTTATCTCCTTTATAGTGTTTTATTTTTTAAATTTGTTAATACTTTTTTATACTTATAATAAATTCAAACATTCTTAATTTTTTATTTATAGTAATTAATGCCTCCTTTATTGAGTGTTTAAATTTTTATCTTTAATAATTAAATTTATCCTTATATACTAATATCTATATAGCTTATACTTATTGTTCATACTTATTGTTTTAGCTTAAATTGAATTAAAGCTTTATAGGTTTTTAGAATTTTTTGTTTAATAAAACAAAAGCCAAAAAATATAAAACAACGATTATTGAGTAAAATTGAAAGAATTCAAAAATATTAATTATAAAAATTAATGGTAAGAATTTAAAAGTTTTGACTAAATACTTAGCCAAAATTTGGCTAAGTTATTAAATTTGGATATCTAAAGTTTTTCCGCCAAGCTCATCTAAACGTTGATTAACCTTTTCTAAGGCCTTATCCATAGTGTCTTGACTAATCTGTGGCAACTTTCCACCCCATAAATTTGAAGCTTCTTCAAAACCTCTTTGCATCCCTTCTATGCCTTTTTTTAGCTTCTCTACATCATCTCCTGCACCCTGTATCACAAAGTCAGCTATACGATCTGCAGTATTTTGCACACCAAAAAAACCATTTTCACTAAGCAAATCCTCTAATTCACTTGAATTCATATCTAATGGATTTTTTCCAAAATATCCTATAGAAGCAAAATCTAACCCTGAAAGAATTCCTTGCGCTTTACTAAGATTATCTTGATTAAAAAGATCAAAAACTCCATTTTGAGCACTTATGCTACCACTAACAGCATTAAAAGCTTGTTGTTCAAATTCAGCCAAATATATTGCACTCATTCCTTTACCACCTATAGCACTAAGTTGCTCAAGGACTTTTTTATCTACATTTTTGCTAGAATTTGCACTTTGAGTATTACTCTCTCTTGTTTGAGAACTAAGTTTATTGTTATTAATCTGTACAGCTACATTAGAATACGCGTTTATTTGCATATTAACTCCTTTTAATATGATTAATTAATATCGGCATTTTAATTATACACTTAATTACTTATCATTAACTTTTAAATTTTATACTTCTTACATTAAACTAATATAAAACTTCATAAATCTTAAACTCCTTAGAAAAATAACGCTCAAAATTTTTGAGCGTTTGTTTATATATGGAGTATTTATTATAAATTTAACTATCATTTAAGTATATATTAAGAAAATATAACACTTTTTTATGATACAATTGCTAGCGTAGATATTTAAATAAGGAGAAATTTTATGAAACTAGTTAAACTTAGTTTAGTAGCAGCTATGGCTGCAGGCGCTTTTTCAGTAGCAAATGCTGCTCCTTTAGAAGAAGTACTTAAAGATGTTGATGTATCTGGGGTTTTAAGATATAGATATGATACTGGAACATTTGATAAAAAATTTACACAGGATAAAGAGAGACTTAATACATCTAGACAATTGCACAAATATAGAGCACAAATCAATTTTAATGCTGCTATAGCTGATAATTTCAAAGCTTTTATGCAACTTGATTACGATGCTGCAGATGGTGGCTTTGGAACAGATAATATAAGTAGCACAAACAAAGGACTTAGCGTTCGTCAATTATACTTAACCTATACGAATGATGATTTTGCTACAAGTGTAATCGCAGGTAGACAACAACTAAATACTATCTGGACTGACAATGGTATTGATGGTTTAGTTGGAACAGGTATCAAAGTAGTAAATAATAGCATAGATGGTATCACTTTAGCTGCTTTTGCTGTAGACAGCACAAACGCAAACAGAGATACAACAATAATTCAAGCTAATGGCACTTATGAAAATGGTGATAGTGATGCTTCTGAATTTTTAAATTGGAGTAAAAATATTTATGGTGCTGCTGCACTTGCAAGCTATAGTGTTTTCGGTGGAGACATCAACTCTCAATTATGGTTAGCTTATATGCCTGATAATGCATTCTTATATGCTCTTGATGTAGCTTATAGCACAACTATATTTGATGGAGCAAAATGGACTTTAGAAGGTGCTTACTTAGGAAACTCTATGGATAGTACACTTAAAAAACAGCTTGTAGATGGTAAAAACAATAACTTCTTTGCCTTAAGAGGAACTGTTGAATTTGGTGGCTGGGATGCTACACTTGGTGGTCTATACTATGGTAAAAAAGATGGTGCTACTTTAACTGTTATTGAAGATCAAGGAAATTTAGGTTCTTTACTTGCTGGTGAAGAAATTTTCTATACATCAGGCTCTAAATTAACTGGAGATCATGCTGGTCAAAATACTTTTGGTTATATAACAGCTGGCTATACTTTTAATGAAACTGTACGCGTAGGTGGAGATTTCGTTTATGGTGGAACTAAATCTAATATTGCTGGTATAGGTGGAGATAAAATGGAAGCAGTTGCAAGAGTAGATTACAAATACTCTCCAAAACTTGACTTCTCAGCATTCTACTCATACTTAAATGTTGATAGAAAAAATGCTGGTAATGCAGATCACAGCACTGTAAGACTTCAAGCTCTTTACAAATTCTAAAAACTTTTTAAGCCTATCTTTTGATAGGCTTTTTATACTTTAAAATTGTTTTTTATTTCAATTTATCTTTAGAATTATTTATACTTTCGGTTTTATTTTAAATACTTCATTTAAATGCTATAATATTTTTAGATATTAAAATAAATACTTTTTAACAAAATAAAACTAAAATCATTTAAAAATAAAATTTAACTTTTATTATTTCCAAAGCCATAAAATTTTCATAAAAATAATTAAATTGAAATAAATAATCATAAATTATTTTACACAAAACACTATTTCAAATATAAAAAGGTTTTAATTTAATTTTTTTCTATAAATACTATTGTAAATCTTAAATAAAAAATGTTTAATTTTATATTTTTTACAAATTTCTTTATAGCTTTTTAAATTAAAAATTAAATTTATATTTTTAATTGCGTAAAAATTTATCTTTAATAAATTATCCATAAAACTGCTTTACAAGTCAAAGCCTATACTTTCCACTTGATTTCTAATGCAAAATTTAAGTATATTTTTATTTAAAATCTTTTAAATTTTAACTTAAAACCTAACCTTTCAAAATAAAATATTTTCTTTGCTTTTTAATATTTTGTTTTGTGTTTAAATTCTTTGAAATTAAAACAAATTATTAAAATGCAAATGCAAGAAGTGAT